>DASTFP010000216.1:0-4555 GCA_035719865.1 Terrimicrobiaceae bacterium
ATCTTCATGCCGCGCGATGGCTCTGTTGCCTCTACTGCTGCTCGGCATACTCCGCCTGCCGCTCCGCGTTCGAGTATTCCTTGGGAATGGCGGCATAGATCGGATCGTCACCGATGTTCATTCCGGCGAGGTACGCGTAGGGCATTCCGCGGAAGAGGTTGTTGATGACCTCCTCGGTGTAGCTGGACACAGCGTGGATGCGGTTGCGGAAGAAGTAGTAACTGGCGAATCCCGGAATGGCAACGAAGAGGCCGGTGGCTGTGGCTACGAGAACCTCGCCGATGGCGCCCGCGAGCGCGGAGGGATCGCCAATGCCACTGGTTCCAAGGGTCTTGAATGCGCTCATCATACCGAGCACGGTCCCGGTTAGACCGATCATCGGGGTAACCACGCCAATGAGGTTGAGGTAATAAATCCGCGTGTTCATCGAGGCTATTTCCTTGGCCATCACGTCTTCCATCGCCTTCTCGGTCACCTCCTTTCCCTGTCCAAGCATGCTTAAGCCGGACCGCACAACATTGGTTAGGAAACAGGCTTTCGAACGGCACGTTTGAAACGCCGCGTTGTAGTCCCCCGCGCTGAACTGGGACCGCAGGAGATTCACGATATCTGGCGGACACACAACTTTGTTTTGAATCCGGCGCACGCTGTCGATGATGAGCGTCAGCATGTAAACGGAAACCGCGCCGAGAGGAAACATGACGATGCCGCCTTCCCTGAGAACCTCGAGGAATGTTTTGTCCTTCTTGTGCGGGGCGGTTGCTGGTTGCTCGGCCTGCTGCGCCACCGGCGAGGCACTCTGCTCTGCCGGAGCCTCCTGCGCCCGGAGATCGAGGAGGGTAGGAAGGAATCCGAGCAGCACGGCGGCAACGGTCAGGCGCAAGCCCCCGGCCAAAGAGTTAGAATTCAATGTCTTCATTTTCTGGTTTGGTTTCTGGTTTCTTGAGAAAGTTTTCCCAAGCGGGCTTTTCCTCTTTTTCTTCAGATTGCTCTGCGGCCGTTGCCGAAGGGGCCTGATCCTTGGCCGGGGCGTCCGTTTTTTTTCCCGTCTTGAGGGTAACCGAAGCGGCGGCGGCCAGGAGTTCGTCAACGTTGGCCGGTTCTTTTTTCGCCCAATAGTTCTTCGCGAAGAGAAGGGAGAGTTCCTGGCGCACCGCCTCGCTTACCTCCGCATAATCGATAGTGTCATCCATGATCTTCTCGCTCTCGGCCCGGCTTAATCCGGCCTTTTGATTGGCCAGGACTTCCCCCATTTTCTGGTAACACGCCGAGGCAAGGTAGAGCGACTCGGGATAGATCGGAGCTTCGATTCGAGTCATGGCGACTGCCTCACCCGCCTCCAAGGCCGCCTCGTGATATTTCCCCCTGGCGAGCAGGATGCGCGTGCGCACGATGCGATCCAGAGGAAAATTCAGGTCGTCCGGGCTCATCCGGGGAAAGTCCTTCATCAGGGCTTCCGCTTTGTCGATCTGATTCTTGTCGCAGAGGATGAAGGCTTCGATGAGGCGCGCGCGCAACGGGGCTTCCTTGTTCGCACCAAAGTCAAGAGACTTGAGCAAGGCCTCCGCTTCGGCGTATTTGCGAACTTGCCTGTAGCTGTCGGCAAAATTAAGAAACTCCTCCGCGACATTGCACTTTGGAAGTCCCGCGAGGCTGCGCAACGGTTGGAGCGCCGGATAAAGGGCGACAGCCTTCTCCACGTCGCCGGCACGGTAGGCTTCGGCGGCTTCTTTGACGGGCGCTGGAAGATCGAACTCCGCTGCGGAGATGGTGCTGGCAGGAATTGCGACGGTTCCGTTCCCGGCGACCAGATACAATTGTCCTCCCGCAAGCCTGGCGACGTATGCGGGCGCGGCCCTTCCCGTCTTGCTATCGGTGATAAGCGCCGGGTAGCCAGCTTCGGAGGGAGACTGGCCTTGGGAGAGTCCCAGGCCGGCGAGCAGCAGCCACGCGCAAAGAGAGCCTCTCATGGCGTTCAGTGGACCTCCTGGAGTTTTTGCATTTCCTCAAGGGTGCGCTTCGCGTCGTCCTTCAAGCCCAGCTTTTCGGAGATCTCCGCGCAGCGCAGATAGGCCTTGGAAGCCCAGTCTTTGTAGTGGGCGTAAAGAACATAAATACGCTGGTAGTAGGCGAAAGACTCCTTTTCCTTTCCCTGCGCCCTCAGGCTTTCGCCGATCATGTAGAGAGCTTCGGGCCACAGTTCTCCCTTCCAATCCTTGACGCGCAGGACTTCTTCGTAGCGCGCGATTGCCTCGTCGTATCGTGCCTGCGCAAAGTGAACATCACCCAGCCTTATTGTTGCGCGGGCGGCGTTCTCATTCATCGGCGAGGTTTTGATGGTGTTGGTAAATGCCGATTCCGCCGCTTTCCAGTCCCTTTTCTCAAAAGCAAAGTCCCCAAGCCTCAGGAACGCTTCCCCGGTCCACTGAGTCGGTCCAAAATTCTTGATGGCTGCTCGCGCGGCGCTCTCCGCGAGGGGAGGGTCTGTCTTTGCGGCCACCTGAGCCATCCAAAGCAGCACGGCAGGGCTGCCGGCCGCGATATCAGCGGAACTCAGCGCGGAGGGCTGGTCCGGGGCTTTCATCCCGGCAAGGGCGCGCTCGAATCTCAGCTCACGGCTACGCTCCTTTTGCTGAGCTGCTGTAAGCGCAGCCGAGCGGACTTGTTCCAAAGGCGGCGACCCGTTGAAAGCGCGAGCTTCTTCGCAATAGGCGTCGATGATGATATCGATTCCCATCGCCTTTGGATCGTTGCCGTATTTCTCGATGGCCTGCCAGTAGGTAGCCAGCGCATCTTTGGATCGGCCTTGTGCCTGCTGTGCGAAACCTTTGCGGTAGATCGCCTGCGTGTAGTCCCCCAAGAGACCGTATTTTTCGAGGTAACGGGCGAACCAATCCTCCATCTCCTTGAACTGCTCGAGCTGTTCGTAGATGCGTCCGATCTGGAGCGCCGCGTAATCCGTCTGGCTCTGCTTTACGGCGCAGTCCTCCACTTGCTTGTAGTGCTCGAGGGCTTTGTCCAGTTCCCCGGTTGCGCCATAGCAATCCGCGACCAGCGTATGGGCCTCAGGAGTGAGCGTGTCGACAGGGAATTCCTTCAGAAAATGTTCAAGCTTTTCCGCGGCCTTCGCGTAGTCCTCCAGTCCGTAGAGACAAACCGCTATCCGGAAGCTGGCATCTTCGAAGAGTTTGCCGTCGTTGCTCTTCTCGACAAACCGGTTGAAGGCATCCAGGGCATCTTTGTAGTTATCCTGGAAAAGGAAGGTCATGCCGACCCAGTAGAGCGCGGGCGATGCCTTATCGCTTTCCGGGAAGTCTCTGTTAAGGGTTTGGAAGGTCTGGCGGGATTCCTCGAAGCGGCCATCCTGAAACTGACAGAAGCCAAGCATGTAAAAGATCTGATCCTTGTAGGCGTGCTCCGGTTTGGTCTTCAGGATTTCTGAATAGTATTCGATGGCTGTCGCATACTCTCTGTTTCGCACAAAGATTTGACCAAGCTGCAGGCTGACATCCTCCCAATGCTTGCCATCGGGAAAGGACGCCATGTATCTGAGGCCCGCCTCTTTTGCTTTCGTGTCCTGTTCGAGCTGTCCCGCCAAGGCGAACGCCCCGTAGCACGAGTCTTCGGCCAGCTTCCCGTTCGGGAACTCTTGATAGATCTTCCAGTAGGTCCAGAACGCCTCGTAGAACCTGTTAGCGCTGAAATATGCCTGGGCAATGCGCATGAGGAGATCTTCGGAAAAGTCTGGCGTCTCTTCCAAAAGCGCGCGCTCGTCTCGCAATTCCTGAACACGGCGATTGACATCCACCACGAACTCGAGCTGGCCCGCCTTGATCAACTGGTTTCTCTTGCTCATGAGATCGGCCTCCAATTTCTGATTGGCTTCGAGCAAACGCGCGGGAGGAAGCACCAGGCTGTAGAAAAGAAGCGCGAGAACGTCCTGATTCGCGGCAAACATCCTGTCGCCGCCGTTGAGGAGCGCCAGGTTGAAATCGATGTCCAGCCTGGCCTTGGGCGCCTTGGTCAACATGTCGGGCAGCAGCTCGATCACTTTGTTTCCTTGGTCGGATTCAATGTAGGATTGCGCGAGCCATACCACCGCTTGCTCGCGTTGCGCCTCGGTGCGGCTCTTTGACAGCATCGTGAGCAGAACCGGCACAGCCTCGCTCCATTTCTGGTCGCGCATGTAGCACGAGGCGAGCTTCTCCCAAATGGGAAGGCTCTCGAGATCGGTCATCTTAAATTCAAGCAGCTTCTTGTACTGCTCAGCGGCTTCCGCATAGCGCTTGGTCTGAGAAAGAGTATCCCCGTAGAGCTCGAGCACCCTGCGATAGCGGTTGCTCTTGGGATGAGATTTCAGAAAATTCTCGAAGGTTGCCGCCGCGTTCTCCCAGTTGTCGCTGAACACGTAGCCAAGACCCAGAAAGTAGCGAAAACCCTCCACTTTCGCTTGAATCTGCACCTCCTTGGACTCCCCAAGACGATTCGCCACAAGCTCGTTGAGAAGCGGTATGGCCTCGACATACTTTTGGGCACCCACCATGAAGGCCGCCTG
>DASTFP010000217.1:0-7190 GCA_035719865.1 Terrimicrobiaceae bacterium
GCCAGATGCATGCGAGCCAGCGTCCCGACGATTTCGAGATGGCTCAGCTCCTCCGTCCCGATGTCCATGAGCAGGTCTTTTCGCTCCGGGTCTTCGCAGTTGAGCCCCTGGATCGAGTATTGCATCGCGGCGGCAAGCTCGCCGTTCGCTCCGCCGAATTGTTCAAGCAGCATGTTGCCGAATTTGGGATCCGGCGCGTCGACGCGAACCGTGAACATGAGTTTCTTGACGTGGTGATACATGATCATCCTCGTTGGTGCTGTGGATTGTGATGGAAGCCTCTCAGCGACAAACCAGCGCGGGATGAATCGTTCCTGTAGCGGTTCTAAATAACCCGCTTGCGCGTGTCACCGCGCAAAGACTTGCGCTTCTCTCAAATTGAGCGCCCGAGGTCGGAACGGCGATCTGAGGCGGACACAACTGCGCGATCACCCGGAACGGGGGCCCCTAAGATGAGTTGGCATGCGTACCAACCAACAGAAAGACCAGATATATCTCAATGAAAACAGTCTCAGTCGCACTTGCCATCGCAACGCTGGCCCTGTCGGCCGTGTTGCATCCGCTCAAACGAATCGAAGCGCCCCGAGCGAGCGCAGCCTTATAGGCGGCGCGCAGATGAACGGTTATGGTAGCCCAAACCAAATCACCGGCGCCCCAAGCAGCTCAAACCCGCAAGCCGGCGGCGGCCCCAATGGTCTGCTGACTGCCCCGCACTCCGTCCCGGAGAATGGCGGAGCGGCGATGATGGAAGTCAATCCGCCGATGCGTCACTGAACGTTGGCGAAGTGAGGAAGCTTCGGCTTCCCTTCTCGTCTGTGCGAAGCGGCGCGCGAGGACGTTGCACTATGACAAACAGAACAACACACAGAGGATATTGATGACCGACCCCCGCTCCACTGATCCGCGATCCGGCCCTGTCGGCGCGTCACCACGAACGCCAAATCAACCCGCTCCCCGCAACAACACCAGCT
Organism: Terrimicrobiaceae bacterium; assembly: GCA_035719865.1. Classification (GTDB taxonomy): domain Bacteria; phylum Verrucomicrobiota; class Verrucomicrobiia; order Chthoniobacterales; family Terrimicrobiaceae; genus DASTFP01. The sequence goes on from DASTFP010000217.1 coordinate 972, forward strand.
GGATGGTGGCTGCGCTCATCGCATTGGCCGTGCTGGCCGGCGTGGTCTGGAGTATGCGCGATCACGACGAAGCGGCCGCGGTCAATCCCGCGCCCCAGACGACGGGACAAAGCAATCAGGCGCCGGGCGGCTCGCCTGCGACCACTCGCTGAGCCAGTGAGAGGCTCACGTCTGTGAGATCGATGGACCAGTGCAACGCCGCAAAGACTATTGCGGTGGTTTGCGTTCTGGGGTTCGGGTGGCGCGGGCAATGAAGTCCCCCACGCGTTCCTGCGCGCGCGCATCGTGGAAGGGATTGTCCAGGTTCTTTGGTCTGCCAGCGGCGGGGTCATGGAGAAACACATCCTGAGTGCGGGCGGACCGTTTGAAAACCGCCCCAATAAAAGCCGTCCACACCCTCACAGCCGCGTTGAAAGAAGGCCAAACTGGTTTGCGCATCCTGAGCGCCTTTCACACTGCAGCGAAATCGGTTGGAGCAAGTTAGGGTCGCTGAGGCATGCGTGGGTTGGCCGAGCGGTCAGGGACTCGGCGTGAGTTGCCGCTTTCGTTTTAAGCCACCGACTCTTCCCAAAAGGTGGAAGCAGGCGGAGAGGATCGCTGCGACGGCCCACTGTACCAGGGCAGAAGCTCAGGGAACATGAGCGCGATGGCAAGAAAGCCACTGACAAGCGCGATGGCGACCACGAAAAATATGACAGTGACCAGCTCGCCGCGCATCATCGGATCGCTTGGTCATTCGAGGTCACGGCCCCACTCTGGGAAATCACGCAAACTCTGTCTGCGCACTAGTGAGCACAGGAACAAAATTCCTGACCAAAACAAGAACCTCAAGTAGCCACTGTGTCCGCTAACACAGTCACTCGAGAGGCGCACCTAGAGAGAAGGAGACTGTCAGTCGAGATCCTCCAGCTTCGCCCGCCTTCCACTCGTCCCAGCTCTGAAGAACCACAGATTTCGGCCTGTGAGCAACGCGACGCCGCCATTGCGGCATCTCCGTCTCAGAGGCCCATCAGTTCCCGAGAGGTCCGCCAATCGCGCCGGGTCGCGCTCGCCTCGATCGGTGTGATGCAGGATGATCAACGCCAACTTCCGGCGGATGTCATCGCTGTCGCTTTCCTTGGCTAAGAGCGATCTGCAGACGGTATCGAACGCCGAAGTCATGGCAGCGACGATTTCGGGCTTGTAGTTGCGATCACGCGAGACCCATTCCAACATCGCACGGCCCTTGCGGTGGGGAAATCTATGCGGATTTTAAAGGTGGGAACCGATTGGAATGGTCAAAATTGACCACATTGAAAAAAAAGCTCCGCGCGGCAGTTGCCTCCCGGTACGGAAGCCGAAACGGTGAAGTCCGTCCCCGGAACGGAACGGCCATAGCCGAGCAAGAGCCTCCTGCCGTTGATGTGGGGTGAGCTTCCTCGGCCGGCCGAACTTGACGCCGCGCTCCCGCGCCCGCTTCCTGCCCTCGCCCGTCCTGGCGGCGATCAGGTCGCGCTCGAAATCGGCCAGCCCGCCAAGAACAGTCAGCATGCGCGAGCGTGGGGGGCTCGTCGTGTCAATCCAGGCGTCCTTCAACGGGCGGAAGCTTCGGGCCGATTTCACCGGGACTGACAGGTCTGCGGGAATGTGTTTCATTCTCAACCATGGGGCCGCGCTCGAAACAGCCAGTTGTGATCTGTCCACGCTGTCGGCGTCGAATGGCGACAAAAGAACACAAACCGGTGGGGCCGAAGCAGCGCAAGGCAATCAAATTCAGCGATAGCCTGGTTGAGGTCGCTTACGTCTGCGAGAGCTGCGGCACGGAAATCAAACGCACGATTAGAGAGAAGTGAGACCGCCAAACGTTCAGTCGTGCGGTAACGACCGCCGCCCAGTGAGTGGTCTCGACGAACAAATCATGTTCCTGACGCGTTAGACCAAGAGAGTCCTCAATCAGGAACGAAGGTCATGAACAGGGTACCCATTACAATCGCCCTGGCAGCCCTGAGCATCTTCAGCGCCACACCGGTGCTGTCCCAGGGCGCCAGCCAGAACGGGCAACCTTGTCCTGACAACACGGTCGGGTCAGGCACGCATGCCGGCAATTCGGCCGGTAATGCTGCGAGCGAACAGGGCGTGGAGCACAGCGCCGTTCTTCCCTCGGCTGGCGGTGAGGGCTCGGCCGCACCAACCGTCAAGAAGGATGGTCAAGAGGTCGATGCCACGGAATGTTCGAAACCGCCCAATCAGCTCAATGCGCCCGGCAAGGCCAAGTGAAAATCCGTTCGCTCCTCCGAGGGCGCCCGCGGGGTGATTAGCGGTTCATTGAGCGCCCTTGGCCTGCGGGACACGCCTTCCTCCGGGAATCGGTCTTGCCAAAATAAATCAGCCATTGATTGGCTCTAGTCAGATAATTGCTGGTATTTTTAAATATATTCTAGCAAAAATAAAGAATTTTCCGATTAAATGCAAATAATATGGACGGAGGTTCGGCCGTAAGATTGCGTCCTATACAAACTATTCTTGGAACAATTAAGTCGAGCGCGACTTGTCTCCCATATCGCAGGGGGAAGTCATGCCATTTCATATCGCGTCCGCGCTGAAGTCCGCCGCCGTAACCGCGGGAGCCGTCCTATGGATCGGCACCGCCGCCGCGGCCCCGTTGCCCCTGTTCCAGACCAATTCCGCGCCATCATCGGTGACGCGCGATCAGGCCCTGCCTGACGAAAACGGTCTCACCGGTCTGCCGCGTGATCTGCGACGCCAGACGGTCGACTATCCGACGAAAGCCGCCGCCGGCAGCGTCGTCGTCGATATCGCGCAAACCTTCCTCTACTACGTCCTCGGCGACGGCACCGCGATCCGTTACGGCATCGGGGTCGGCCGTGAAGGGTTCACCTGGAGCGGCTCTCAGGCCGTGACCCGCAAGGCCGAGTGGCCGGATTGGACGCCGCCGCAGGAGATGATTGCACGCCAGCCGTCTCTGCCGCGTTGGATGGCGGGCGGCCAAGGCAACCCGCTCGGTGCTCGCGCCATCTACCTCGGCAGCACCGTCTACCGAATTCACGGCACCAAGATGCCGGAAACGATCGGCCAGAAAGTTTCGAGCGGTTGTATCCGGATGCTCAATGCGGATGTGATCGATCTCTACAGCCGGGTCGACGTCGGCACGAAGATCATCGTGCTGCCCAACTACAATAACCTTGCAGTGTTTGCTGCTTCGCCGCAGGCGCCGGTTCACCCCGGACTGTAATCTGCGCCGGCATCCACGCGACCGTCACGCAATGATGCGCACCCGGACTCTTCGCCCTGTGTCATCGGGCGGATAGCCGAGATCTTCCACAAGATCGGAGAGAAATATGAAACCAGCGGGAATTCTCCTTGCGGCCATTCTCCTGGGCTCGGTCGGCGTCACCGCAGCCATGGCGGAGTGCCAGATCGCGGACGCCAAGCTGGAAGAAGCAATCATGAACAAGCCTGACCTTCGCGGCCCGGCCAATACCCAAATCGTGCGCGACCTGCGCAACCTGCGGGACGCCGCTTTTACTTTGTGGTCCTACGGCCGCCATGACGATTGCGAGCGCCTCTTGGCAAACATCCGCGAACTCCTCGCCGGCCCCCCCATGGGCAATCTGGGAGACAATGACGAGGAGGCTGCCGACAAGCAGATCGCCGCACGCGAGCCAAAGCTTCAACGCGGCGGCGCCGAGCAGGGCCGCCGCGGCCGGAAGGATGCCAAGCCCCTGATGCGGATCGACGAGCTCGCCCCCGGCTTGCGGGCGGACCAGATCATCGGGATGGAGGTCCGGAGTTCCGACGACAAGATCGTGGGCGAGGTGAGGAACATCGTCTTCGGAACGAAGGACCGTCGGGATTATGCGATCGTGGCCTCAGGCGGATTCTTCACGCCTGGAAAGGACAGCATCGTCGTACCGATCCAGTCGCTCAAGGTCTCGCAGGAACGCGTGAGCTTCTTTCTCCCCATCTCCAAGGAAACCATGACGAAGGTCCCGCTCATGCCCGATCAGGATTACAAGTGGCTGTCGGATAAAAAGTGGCGCGCCCGCAACGACGCCATCTTTCGAGGCAAAGTGAACCCTTCGTCGTGACCTCGAGACAGGACCGCGTTAACCAGAAAGGACAGGGGGCGCGAGCAGTGACGTACAAGGACCAGTTGGAGAAGCGCAAGAACGCGAGGAAGCACGCTCAGCATCAGAACCAGCAGGAACAGCCTGCCAAGTTGGCCAGCCGGAAGAAAGACCTGCTAGCGCATCTTGAGGAGAACATCCGCGATCTTGGGGTAACGATCGACACTGATGAGCAAACCGGAACCATCGGTCTGAAACACCCCGCGTCATCGGAAATCGTAAGAATTAACGTCCACCCGGATCGCTATATGCTTCATACGTCCAGGGAAAGAGGTGGGCGCGCGCATGATGTAGCCGGCCCGGTAACTGCTCTCACGCTATCGGAAATAGACTTGTATCTTCTTGATTTTCTCGAAAGAGGCGGCGTGAGTTAGCACAACGGTCCGCTCCGGTTACGGGCCGCCCGTTTCGCGCACGTGAGCGCCTTCAACGCCGAAACCACCGCTTTGAATGCCCCGGCCATGCGACAGCGCACGTGACGGCGCCGCGCTGTGGCAGTCGGCATCACGCCCCCTGCATTCCCCAGGAGGCGCTAAGACTCAGCCCCATAGCCGTCTGCAGAGTTACATTGAGCCGTTCCACCGCATCGTTCGCATCTTCTTGGGTCGCAAACTGGATTTCAGCGTACTCATCGGGCGATTTCGGCGCTCCAGGTGCTCGTTCAGGCGCACTCCTGGACGGCTCTTGTGGAGGATGCTCCCCTCTCCGCACTGGCCCGGCGCTAAAGAAAGAGCCCCGCGGAGGCGGGGCTAGTATCCCAGAGCTGTCGATGAAGGAAAGGGTTCACCATTTCCCGCTCCGACCGAACTCGCAAATGAGTTCGGTCCTAAGCGCAGTTCGTCTGCGCTACCAAGTCTGCGTCTCGTACCAGTTGTCTACGTCTTTTTTGACCTGATCCTTGGCGATGCCGTAGCGCTCTTGAATCTTGCCCTCAAGCTGATCCCGTTTGCCGTTGATGGCTGTGAGATCATCGTCGGTGAGGTTTCCCCATTTCTCTTTGATCTTGCCCTTCACCTGCTTCCAATTGCCCTCGACGCGATTCCAGTCCATTTCCATCTCCCTTGCCTGATTTACGACCAACGGTCCTTGGCTCGGATCGTTCCTGCGGCACTTCTGCAACCGGGGGCCCTCCCCTCCTCGTGCGGTTGCGCCGCGGAGCGGTCCCCCAGCAAAGGAAAACCCCGCTCTTGCGGCGGGGTTCTGACTCGGCAACACGGCTGGGGGGCAGACGGCGCCACCGAGTCCCGCTTTCAATGCGCGGCGTATTCATTCGTTCCGAAGAAAGACAAGGTGCCGATCATTTGCCCGTTGATATATTCCGGGTGAGGAGCAAGGCCAAAGCAACGATGCACAATACCGCAGTTCCGATGATGATCCCGGTATCCATTAAGGTCCCTCGCGGAGCCTCCGAAACGGGGCGCGAAACGAGTTCCCAAGCTAGGAGGCGGCTTTCGGGAACCGAATTCACACGCGCATATCGTTAATTCTGAACTTCGAACAACGACGCATAATCCGTGGAGGGGCATTGGGTTCCTGGCGGTGGACTGAAATAAATTCGTGAACCTTTTTTCCCTTGTCCGATTGGTCTGGCGGGACGTGACTCGGGGAAATCAACATGCTTCAGACGTTTATTCGGTCGGGATCGGCCGCCGCCGCAGTGCCTGCGAATGCAGCCACGACAGGTGAATATTCCTCCGATGAAATGCTGGTTACGCGCATCGCGGCAGGCGACAAGCTTGCCATGCAGGCACTTTTCGCCCGGCACCGCGGTTCCGTTTACCGTTGGCTGCTCCGGTTTGTCGGCAACGAGACCGTGGCCGAGGATCTCCTGAGCGATGTGTTCTTCGATGTGTGGCAGCAGGCTGGCCGATTTGAGGGGCGCGCCGCCGTCGCCACCTGGCTGCTCTCGATCGCGCGCTTCAAGGCGCTCTCGGCCCGTCGGCGCCGGACCCACGCGGAGCTGGACGAGACCATTGAAGCGACCGTGGCGGACAGCGCCGACAACCCGGAAATCGCCTTGCAGAAGAAGAGCCGCAGCGAACTTGTGCGTACAGCGCTGATGAAGCTCTCGCCCGATCATCGGGAGATCATC
>DASTFP010000218.1:0-5132 GCA_035719865.1 Terrimicrobiaceae bacterium
AACTGAGTGCGCACCGGGTCGCTGATATCACCAACTTTTTGGCTGAACGCTGCGCTGGCAAACTCAGGAACCATGCGGTCTTTCGGAAAAAATCCCAGGTCACCCGCCGATTCTTTCGCGCCCGGCTCCTCGGAAAGTTCCTTCGCGAGCGTCGCAAAGTCCTCGCCCTTCTTTGCTCGGGCCTCAGCCGTCTTCGCCTGCTCCAGCTTCTTGTTCACCACCTCTTCGGAATCCTCCTTGTTGACTCGGAAAAGAATGTGGCTCGCCTTCACAGTTTCCGGTTGCTCGAACTCGGCCTTGTTCGCCTCGTAGAACTTCTTCGCCTCCTCATCGGTGACTTCGGTCTTGCCGGCGATCTCACTCTCCAACCATTGCTGTTGCTGGAGCATCTTTCTGACCATCTCGCCGAGCTGTTCAGGGGATTGACCAACGGTCGCAAGCTGCTTGCTGAAATCCTCCTCGGAGGGGAACTGAGCCTTGATCTTCGCAATCTGAGCGTCGACTTCCGACTGCGGCACGGTCACACCCGCCGCAGCCTTGCTCACGAGCTTCTCGGTGATCAACTCATCGAGGATCTGACGGTAACCCTCGATCTTTTGCTCGGAGGTAAGGTCGGCAGCATTGACCCCTGTCATCTGCACGGCTTTGTCAAAAGCTTCGTCGAGCTGGGCCTTGGAGATCTTTTCTCCATCGACCGTCGCTACGGGATCCTTGAGTTCTAAGCTGGCTGATCCCTCGCCCGCGGCCGGTGTTGCGGTCGGCGCGGGCGCCGATTCCGCGGGTGGTTCCGGGACCGGCGTGGCTGTCGGCGTGGTCGCAGCCGGAGGAGTCTCAGCAACAGGCGTCGAAGCAGGCGTCGAGACCGGCGTGGGGGCGGGCGTCGGGACCGGCGTGGCGGCGGGTGTTGGCGTCCCTGCGGGCTTGGATGCCTCGGTGGGCGGGGATGGCTTGCACGAGGAAAGAAATGCCACCGCAGCGGCCGAAGCGAGCACGAGGAAGGATGCTTTATTCATTCGTCAAGAGGCTGTTCTTCGCATGCGCCGGAATTCAACGCCAGTGGAAATTTGTATTTTGCAATTTACAGGCTCAGACACCGGGGTGAATCTTACCGTTCAATCTGCTCACGTGGCGGAACTGGCAGACGCGTGCGCCTCAGGAGCGCATGGGGAAACCCTTGGAGGTTCGAATCCTCTCGTGAGCACGGCCAGAATTCTCCGCTTTCACAGATGTGAAGATCCTCATTACAAAGGCCTCGCAGGTCAGAGCAAAGGCGATGTGAATTCACCAACAGAAACAAGGCCGTTTCGGCCAGGGAAGCCGTTTGACCAGTGTTTGCTCCATCGTCTCTGCCCGCTGTGGCCATATGAGACTTAACTAATCGGCATCGAAACGATCCTTCCACAGCAGAATCCCAGTTTCGTCCGCCGAACGTTCGCAGCGATCGCGGGGCGCTATGATCTCGCCAATCATCTGCTAAGCGGCGGCTTGGATTTCCTGTGGCGCGCCAAGGCGGCGCGCATCGTGCAAGCGGACAAACCCGCCCGCATCCTCGACCTCGCGACCGGCAGCGGAGACCTCGCCAGGGCTTTATGGAAAGCCTCTCCTCAAGCCGTTGTTATCGGCGCTGACTTTTGCGTGCCGATGCTGGAGGTCGCCAGGAGAAAGAGAGTCCCGCTGCTCGTCCAGGCAGACGGGCTCCGACTACCGTTTCGTGACGGAATATTTGGTGCGTTAACCGTCGCTTTCGGCCTTCGCAACATGGCCTCGTGGGACGACGCGCTGCGGGAGATGTCTCGCGTGTTGCGCTCCGGGGGGCTGTTGCTGGTTATGGACTTTTCGCTGCCTGAATTTGCTCCGGTGCGGAAACTCTACCGGCTGTATTTGCACCAGGTGCTTCCACTTTTCGCGGCAGCGATCACCGGCAACAAAGAGGCCTACCAATATCTCGGCAGCTCGATTGAATCCTTCCCGCGAGGCCGCGAAATGCAGAGACTACTGGAGCGCGCCGGATTCTCCGACTTCCGCGCGCGACCTCTTTGCTGCGGGGTCGCGAGCATCTACACGGCGCGAAAGCAGCCTTACAAGTAGACGTCCTGACCGTTCTGGCGCCCAGCCCACCGACGAACACGGAAGATATGAGCAGGTCGGGTGTGAGGATTGAGCGAGACGAAATTTCGCGCGCCCGTCCAGAGGAACCGCTCCCCAGTCAGGAGGTCCTCCACCTGATACGTCTCATGGTGACCAATGCCAAAGTCATCCAGCGGGACGTAGACAAAGGCCGTCTGGGCGTGATGAATATCTACGGTGACGGCGCAAAGAACGAGGCTGTCCTTGGCAGGGGTCGTCTTGCTGTAGAACAGAACGTTGTCATTCTCCGCGTCGTGGAAGCGAAGGTTTGCGTACTCGTGAAACGCCCGGTTCTCCTTTCGGATGAAATTCAGCTTGGTGACGTATTCCTTGATGTTTCCCGGCGCATCCCAATTGCGCCCCTTGAATTGGTATTTCTCAGATTCCCAATACTCCTCCTTGCCCGGCACCGGTATGCTTTCGCAAAGCTCGAATCCGCTGTAAATTCCATAGACGGGTGAGAGCGTAGCGGCGAGAACCGCGCGGATAAGGAACGGCGGACGCCCTCCGGCCTGCAGGAAGTACGGCAGGATATCCGGCGTGTTCGCAAAGAAGTTCGCACGAAAGAAATCCTTCATCTCCGTTTGCGTGAGCTCTGTGAGATAGGTGGTCAGCTCCCATTTCGTATTGCGCCAAGTAAAATACGTGTAGCTCTGAGTGAACCCCGCCTTGGCGAGAACCGCCATCATCTTGGGCCGCGTGAAAGCTTCGCTTAGAAACTGAGCATCGGGGTACTTCTCATGGATCTCGGCGATGAGCCATTCCCAGAAGGACACCGGCTTGGTGTGAGGATTATCGACGCGGAAAATCTTCACGCCGAGCTCGCACCAGAATGCGATCACACTATGCAACTCCTTCCAAAGAGCTTCCCAGTTCGGGTTGTGAAAATTCAGCGGATAAACATCTTGGTACTTCTTCGGGGGATTCTCAGCGTATTTGATGGTGCCATCAGGGCGCTTGAAGAACCACTCGGGATGATCATGAACATACGGGTGGTCCGGCGAGCAATTGATGGCGAAGTCGAGCGCGATCTCCATTCCCCGCTTCTTGATTTCGCCCACCAGCCACTTGAAGTCCTCAAGCGTTCCAAGTTCCGGCGCAACGTCCTTGTGGCCGCCGCCATTGACGCCCTGACGGTTGTTGCCGATGGCGTAGGGAACTCCGGGTTCCCCCGGCAGGCATGTGACCGAGTTGTTCTTTCCTTTTCGGGCCGTCGCGCCGATGGGATGGATCGGGGGAAAATAAATCACATCGAAACCCATTGCCTTGGCGTCATCGATCCTCGGAAGGCAATCGCGAAACGTTGACCCGCTATCGGGCTTGCCTTCCGCTGAGCGCGGGAAAAACTCGTACCAGGCCGCGAATACCGCCAATTCCTCGTCCACCCAAAGCGGCAGGAAGGGCTGGTAATCCGTAGAAAGGGAGCGATCCGTCCAGACGGTCATCAAACCCGTCAGTTCGGCGGACGAAGCGATCTTGTTCGTCTGCTCGGCGTCGGCAGCCCTCAACTGTTCGGCGAACTCCTTGAGCAGGTCAGCGTCCGGCGTTCCCGCCGCGCGGGACGCGGCCTCCTGAACGAAGGCCGCGCCTTCGAGAGACTCACTGCGAAGGTCAAAAATGCCGCCTCCAAACTTCTTGTGGATTTCCTCCTGCCACGATTTGAACGTATCGCCCCAGGCCTCGATGGTATACTCCCACGGCCCCCCTTTCGTGACGGTGAAGACACCGCGCCAGCGATCGTTGACCAGGGGCGCCATGGGCGTCTCGAACCAGGTTGAGTCCCCCACCCGCCGCCATTTCAGGAGAGCGGAGACAACATCGTGTCCTTCCTTAAAGATATCGGCCTCCACCTCAAGATCCTGACCGACCGCACGCTTTACCGCGTATCGGCCGCCATCAAGTTGCGGGGTAATGTTTTCAACAATGACAGTTCCGGGGTCGCTTATTTTCATGTTAAAACGTCGAGCAGGGCAACGAACTCATCCAATCCATCAATACGGGCCGCGACTTCTCTTAGCGAGCGGCGGGCGGCAGGTATGTGCGCGAGAAAATCGGGACGTCCCTTTTGATGCCCAAGGAAGCCGTAAGCGCCGAGTGCCTGCATCAACCGCTGAAGGGCGCAGAAAAAATAGACTTCGTCGAAATCGGGTGAGATCTCCAGGCCGGAACGTCGCGCGACCGACTTGTAAAACTCGAGCAAGAGGTCACGTTCTGCGCCGTTTAATTCGACATAGGGATCGAACAGGAGCGAAGCGACATCGTAATGCGGCAAGCCCGGTCGCATGCCTTGAAAATCTATCAACCACGCGGTGTCGTCGTGAATCAGAATGTTCTGCGACTGAAAATCGCGGTGGACAAGCACTCTGGGCAGCGACGCGAGGCGCGCGGCGATGTCGCGCATCGCGGGAAGTTCCAAATAGCGCCGCAAAGCGGACCGTTCCAAACCAAAGTGAACACGCAGGCAGTTATCGAAAAAATACTGTTGTTCCCAAAGGTAAAGCTGTTCGCTGAACTCGCGCTCAAGCCGCAGGCCGGAGCCCCCGAGATTTCGAGTTGCCGCGATATGCAGCTTGCTGACTTCAAAAAGCGACGACTCGTAGAGTGAGCGCCGTCGCTCCCACGATGCCTTGCGCCAGGACCACAAGTCTTCGTCACCAAGATCTTCCATCCAAATGAGGCCTTCGGAAGGATCGTGAAAGTAAATCGCCGGAACCCTCACCTTTGAATCGGCGAGAAACTTTGCGATCTCGACGTAGTGGCGGTTTTCCTGCTTCCCGCCGGAATATTTGACCAAAATTATGGGGCGCTCGCCTCCGACGCAAACGCGGTAGTATTTTCGCTCCGAACCCCCCTTCTCAATCGCGGAAATCTGGACCTCGGAATGATCGTAGTACGGAAATCTTTCCTGTGTCTGAAGGAGCAATGTTTGCAAACTCATACAGGCTCGGTGAGGTCAAGGTTTTCGTGCCGCCCAGATATGACCAGACTTCCGGCAACGACGCAAC
>DASTFP010000219.1:0-9396 GCA_035719865.1 Terrimicrobiaceae bacterium
CACCTCCCCCCACACCCGAACCGACGCCTCCGCCGACGCCCGAACCGACACCTCCACCGACGCCCGAACCGACACCGGAATCCACCCCGCCGGACGACACGATACCTCCCGATCCAACCGCCACGCCAACTCCCAAACCGACTGCAACGCCGACCCCCAAGCCGACTCCCAAGCCGACTCCCAAGCCGACTCCCAAGCCGACTGCAACGCCGACTCCCAAGCCGAAAGCGACTCCGAAACCTACGGTTACGCCCAAGCCGACCGGGAAGCCATCGCCGAAACAATCGCCCAAGAGTTCGCCCAAACCATCTGCCTCGCCAAAGGGCACCTCGAAAGGCGAGGCATCGCCCAAGGCGAGTCCGGCTGGCGATGCTTCACCCAAAGCAGGGGGCTCCCCTTCGGAAAAAACATCAACGTCGCAGGCTGCGAACTCTGACAAGTCCGCAGAACCGGGTTCGGGAAAGACTGGCGGGTCTGCCAGCCGTTCCGGCGGCGGCGGGGACTCCGCGCAGTTTGGCTGGTATCACGAACTCATCCACGATCGGTTCTACAGCCAGTGGGATCAGCCGACGTCCATTTTCGACTCGTCAAAGTCCTTCGTTTGCACCCTGCAGATCCGGATCGAGACCAACGGCAAGATTTCTGACGTGAAGGTTTTGAAATCGAGCGGAAATGTCGTCATGGACGATTCGGTGATGGCGGCGGCCCATCGCGTGCTCCAGATCGATCCGCCGCCGGCGGGCCTGAGCGATGGTGGCGCCTATACGGTTAACATCAACTTCGAGCTTCAATGACGCGCCGGACTCTGCCGGTGCAGTTTTCTCAACTTTACCCTTTAGAGATTCCGTGCGCTGCGCATAGTTCGCTTTCAACAAACGACGTGGAAAGCAGCGAAGCAAATCGGAACGACCAGTTCAGGGCATCAAAGGAGGTCTCCGTGATGGCGTGGATCGAGAATCAGTTCGGGGATGTCCTTATTCTCAAGCAGAAGCGCGGGAACAAGCTTTGGACCTTACCGGGCGGCAAGGTCCGCCAGCGCGAATCCCTGAAGGAAGCCCTGAGAAGAGAGGTCGAGGAGGAAATAGGTGTCAGGATCCAGTTCGTTGCGCTTGCGGACCTTTTTGATCGCCCGCAAAAGGCGGTGATCACCTTTCTCTACATCGCGCGCATCAAGGGGCATGACGAAATCATCAATCCCAAACCTGCGGAGATCGAATCCGTAAAGTTCAGCTCATCGCTCCCGGGCGACGCAACGCCTTCTCTCAGGTTCTTCTGGAAACGGGTTCATCAAGGGACGTTCGCCGCACTCAGGCGTGGCTAACGGATTGCCCCGGGGACGGCGCATTCGCTCGCATGGCTCAAGCTCCAAACGTCCTCGAGATCGTCAAGGCATCAGGGGGCTCTCGGTTGAAATTTGCCGGGCGCCTTGACGCCGAAGGCGTGGCGGGGGCTTGGGCGCAAGCGCTTGGTGCCGCGAGCGAGACCCCTCGCATTCGGGTCGATGCGTCTGAAGTGGAGTATTGCGACGGTTCGGGCCTCGCATTGTTGTGGGAGTTGCAGCGTCGCAGCGGTGCGGAAATCTCCGGGCTCAAGCCGGAGATAGCCAAGCTCTTTGAGCCGTTCGCCGAAGCGGAACGCCAGGAGGGCGAACCAAAGGGCAAGAAATCCGCGGTTGTCTCCATCGGCAAAGTCGCCGTCGATTTGGTGAGGGACCTTTATGAGCAGGTCTCCCTTCTCGGGCAGGTCGCGGTGATTTCCCTGAGAGTGGCGGTCCGGCCGGGGGAGCTGCGCTGGCGGGATTTCTGGATCACTTATGAGCGCGCCGGCGTGCAGGCGCTGGTGGTCGTCGGCCTGATCTCCTTCCTGACCGGACTCATCATGGCTTTTCAGGCAGCTCCGGCCCTGCGCCAGTTTGGAGTGGATATCTTCGTGGTGAATCTTGTCGCTTTGGCAATGCTGAGAGAGTTGGGGCCGATCATGACCGCGATCGTCTTGGCGGGACGAAGCGGGTCAGCCTTCGCGGCGGAGATCGGTACGATGAAGGTGAACGAAGAGATCAACGCGCTGACGACGTTTGGCCTCGACCCGGTGCGCTTCCTGGTCGCGCCGCGAGTCCTGGCTGGCATTCTTGTAACTCCTGTTCTGACGATTTATTCGGATCTCCTCGGTGTCGGCGGCGGACTGGTCATGATGCTGGGAAGGGGATATCCCATCGTGACACTGTGGCGTCAGCTAACCGCGTCTGTCGGCATCAATGATGTGCTTGCCGGAATCATCAAGGCGTTCGTTTTTGGCGGCTTGGTGGCCGGGATTGGCTGTCTTCGCGGACTGCAGACCAAATCCGGACCAAGCGCTGTGGGCATCTCGACAACGCGCTCCGTGGTGACCAGCATTTTTCTGATCGTTGTGGTGGACGCCATTTTCGCAGTCGTCTACTACGCAATCGACTTTTAGATGGACGATGGAGCGATTATCGAAGTGCGAGGTTTAACGGCCGCCTATGGAGACGACGTCATTCTCAAGGACGTCTCCTTCGAGGTCACCCGGGGGGAGGTCTTCGTGGTGCTTGGCGGATCGGGATGCGGAAAGAGCACGCTTTTGAAGCATTTGATCGGACTCTATCGCCTGGCTTCCGGTGAGGTGTTGATCGACGGGGGAAACCTCGCCACCGCGACCGGTGCTGACCGGCAGCGGATCTTGCGGCGCTTCGGGGTGGCGTATCAAAGCGGAGCGCTCTTCGGGTCAATGACGTTGAGCGAGAACGTGACCTTGCCTATCGAAGAATTCACCCGGCTTCCTCCGGCCGCACGGGAAGTGATTTCCTGGATGAAACTCAAATTGGTAGGCCTTGAGGCCTTCGGGAACCATCTGCCCGCCGAGGTGAGCGGCGGCATGCAGAAGCGCGCCGCCATTGCGCGGGCCATGGCGCTCGACCCCGCCGTCCTCTTTCTTGACGAGCCCTCGGCAGGGCTGGACCCGGTGACTTCCGCGGAACTCGACGCGCTCATCCTCGAGCTTCGCGAAGCTCTTGGCATGACTTTTGTGATTGTCACCCATGAGCTGGCGAGCATCTATGCGGTAGCCGACCGCGTTATCATGCTCGATAGAAGCAAGAAGGGAATCATCGCCGAAGGGCGCCCGCAAGAGTTGCGCGACCACTCGACCGATCCCTACGTTCGCCGATTCTTTCGCAGGGAGGCCGAATGAGCGAGAAGCCAGGCTACTTCCGCATCGGTCTCTTCATCCTCATCGCGCTGGCAATTCTCGTGGCGGGGCTTGTCGCCCTGGGTGCAGGCGCATTCCTCCGCCAGCGCATTTACATTGAGACCTACGTGAACGCCTCGGTTCAGGGGATCGACGTCGGGTCGCCGGTGAAGTTCCGGGGCGTGCAGATTGGGCGGGTGAGCGCCATCAGTTTCACCTTCAACGACTACGGTTCCCCGGTCGAGGACCGATTTAACTACGTTGTCATCCTGATGGAGATTGATCGCGAGATGTTTCCTGGAATGTTCAGCAAGAATATTCAGCCCCTCATCGCAGAGAATATTGAACAGGGACTCAGAGCGCGCATCGAGCCGCTGGGCATTACTGGGATGAACTATATCGATATCAACTATGTGAGCGATCCGAGCCAGTTCCCACCGCTGGCAGTGAATTGGAAGCCCCATTACTATTATATTCCCTCAGCGCCGGGACAACTCACCAACATGCTCGACTCGATCAACAACATTATGCGTCAGGTCGAGGGATTGAACATCGGCGGAATGAGCAAATCGGGAACGGAACTTCTCGATAATCTCAACAAGGCAGTCGCCGGCGCTGAAATCGGAAAGATTAGCGCGAATCTGCAAGCGTTGCTGGCGGATTTTCAAGCCGCGCTGAAGGCGGCAAACGTGGGTCCGCTAAGCGAAGACGCTCGCGAATTGATTTCCGGTCTCGAGAAATCCAACGAACAGCTGCGAGTTATCCTGCGGAACCTGGAGCCCGTCACAAAAATCAGCGGTCCGCAAGTCAAAGCGCTCCTGGACAACCTCACCACCACGAGCGCCAATCTTGCGCAGTTTAGCGCAGAGGTGAAGGGAAGGCCTTCGCTATTGCTCTGGGGCAGTCCCCCGCAGCCGAAGGCGACTCCGACGCCGCGGAAGCGAAGGTGAGCAAAGCTTCCCGGGAGCGCATGCGGCGCTCGGTCATCCCATCCGGGGAGGCGAGCCCGCGGCCAGGATCAGCCCGGAGGCTTTGTCCAGCGTCTCCTGCCATTCCTTTTCAGGGATGGAGTCGGCGACGATCCCGGCTCCGACATGAAATGAACCTCGGCCGCTTTCGAATACCGCGGTGCGAATCGCCATGGAGAACTGGCTTTCCCCGTTATAGCCGAAGTAGCCGATGGCCCCGGTGTAGATCCCGCGGGGGTGCGGCTCGAGTTCTGAAATGATCTCGAGGGCGCGCTTCTTTGGAGCCCCTGAGATCGATCCGCCCGGGAAGCAAGCGTGTAGTGCCGCAGGATGAGTAACAGAATCGCGGAGCGTGCCCGTGACGGTCGATACAAGGTGATGAACCTGTTCGTAGCTTTCGAGCTTAAGGAGTTCCGGAACGGTGACACTGCCGTACTCGCAAACGCGCCCGAGGTCGTTGCGTTCAAGGTCGGTGATCATGACCAGCTCGGCGATCTCCTTCGCGGAGGTGATGAGGTCGTAAGCTTTGCGCTGGTCGCGTTGCGCGTCTCTCCTTCGGGGTCGTGTGCCCTTGATCGGGCGGGTCGCGATCCTCCGGCCACTCAGCTTGAGGAAGCACTCTGGCGACCCGGAGACCACCTGCGTGCCTGCGAGGTCGAGAAATGCGGCGTATGGCGCCGGCGAGTAATGCCTCAGCGCTTCGTAGAATGGCCACGCATCCAAAGAGTATTCCGCCTCAAAGGACTGCGCCAGGCACGCCTGATAGATGTCTCCGGCGGCGATGTATTCCTGCGCGATCCGTACCATGCCTTCGAATTTGCTTCTCGTGAGGCGCGCGCGGAACGGGATGCGGGGAAACTCCGGCCCCTCGGGCAGCCCTGGAAGCTGGCTCTCACTATGCCAAATACCCGGGCCATGAACAAAGATGGCGGTCCTGTCGTAGAAGCCGAATCGAAATCTACCGTCGAATCCTACCCATCCGATGGCCGCGCCTTGGGGAATGCCGAGGTCCGCGCCAGGCGTCTGCCGCGCGGCCAGTTCGCTCTCCAGCCTTTGCCAATCTGAAGTCGCACCCTCAATGATGAGGTCTGGTTCCCAAGCCAGCAGCGAGAAGGAGTCCGCCGTGGCGAGACTGGAATCCAGAAACACGAAGCCGTCGCGTGATCTCATCGCTCTTGCCGCGTCCTCAGGCGCCACGGGGATGGTGCCAGACGCGCGGACAAGTCTCGATTTCATCGTCAGAAAAGGTCCACGAAAGTCCTCACTGAGTCGATGTTGTTCTGCTTGAGCAATCGCCCAAGGGCTGCTTAGCTTGCACGTCTGATGTGGTCCATGCTTCGATTGTTTATCGCCGTGTCACTTCCCGCTGGAGCCCTGCTGGCGCAGGAAGCCTCTCCCACGCCTGTCCCGGAAGCCTCTCCCGCGCCTGTCTCGGAGGCCTCCCCGGCGCCCAGTCCGGCGGCGGCACCCGCTGCCTCACCTGAGCCTTCCGAGCCGCCCACAGTTAGTCCTCCGGCGCAGGAATCCGATGTTATTCCCTTGGAAGAAGGCGCTCCCATGGACACGAGGGATATCGCTCCCACCGAGGCGATGCCTGAGGACGCGCTCATTCAGCCCGACGCGCTGATTCCGGACGAGAGACCGTCGGCCCCGCCAGCCGTTCCACCTAGCTTCGAGAGTGCTCAGGAAAAGGCGCGTCAATTGAGTATCCGATACCGCGAGGTACGCGTGCAGGTGGAGAAAGATCCCAAGGTCATGAGTCTTTTCGAACAGGCCGAAAAGGCCAAGACATTCGAAGATCAACGAGCCGCCATGCGCGAATACTACCGGCTCCTCTTCAAGAAAATTGCCACCGTTGACAAATCTCTCGCTGATAAATGCAAGGTGCTGGAGACCGCCTACCTTCGGCGCCTGGCCCAGGAGAGGTTGGAGCCTACGATCCCGCTGAATCCGCCTCCGACCCCTGAGCCGCTAAACTAGTCGATCGGCGCGTCACCTTCGAAACGAAACGCGCAAACTCAGAATGTTCGCAATGCCGCGCCCTAACTTGCGCTGAGCCCCCAAGCTCCATGCTCCACGACTCTTTCGAGATGAAAATCGTCACTGGCACGGCTCACCCACGCCTGGTAGCCGACATTTGTGCCTACCTCGGCGTGCCGCCGTGCGATACCACGGTGAGTTCATTTCCGGATGGCGAAACATTCGTCAGGATCAACGAGAACATTCGCGGTCGGGACGTTTTCATCGTTCAGCCCACGTGCCCGCCGACCAACCAGAATCTCATGGAGCTCCTGATCCTGGTCGATGCCGCCCGCCGATCGAGCGCGGCTCGGGTCACGGCGGTGATCCCGTTTTTCGGCTATGCCCGCCAGGACCGCAAGGACCAGCCACGTGTTCCCATCACCGCCAAGCTCGTGGCGAATCTTTTGGTTGCCGCAGGGGTTCAGCGAATGCTGACAATGGATCTGCATGCCCAACAGCTGCAGGGTTTTTTTGATATTCCTGTCGATCATCTCTATGCGCTGCCTGTGATGATGGATTACCTGCATGCACTCGGGCTGGGCGACCTGGTCGTTGTTTCCCCCGATGTCGGTGGCGTGAAGATGGCTTCGGCCTATGCCGAAGCGCTCAAGGCAGGCCTCGCGATTGTCGTCAAGCGCCGACTGAGCGCAACCGAGATCGAGGCCGTCACGGTAATCGGAGATGTGGAGGACAAGAACGTCATTTTGGTTGACGACTTGACCGAGACGGCCGGCACTCTGGTTGGCGCGGCGCGCATCCTCCGGGATCAGGGGGCGCGTGACATTTACGCTGGCGTTTCACACTCGGTCTTGACAGATTTGGCGGTTGAGCGATTGAGAAACTCTGAAATCAAGGAGTTGATAACAACCGACAGCGTTCCAGTGCGGACCGATGTCGATTCACTCGTCAAGGTGTTGTCGGTGGCTGAATTGCTCGGGGAGGGTATTCGCCGCATCCACGATGACGAGTCGGTGAGCTCGCTCTTTGATGTCAGGAACCCCAATAAATAATGCCATGGCCAATCAAGTGAAATTGTCTGCCCGCCCGCGCCAGGAAGCCGGTCGCAATGCGGTGAGCAAAGTTCGCGCGCGAGGTGCAGTCCCCGCCGTCATTTACGGCGCGAGAGACGCCGCCACGAATCTGGAAGTCGACAGGAAGGAAATCGAGAACCTGCTTTCGCGTACCGTCGGCGAGAACATACTCGTCGAGCTGGAGATTCGTGACGGGACCAAGACAACCAATCGCATCTCGCTTATCCAGGAGGTTCAGCATCACCCCGTGCGAGGGGAAATCATCCACGTTGATTTTCACGCGGTTTCCCTGACTGAGGAAATTGAGGCCGAAATCGTTATCGAGCCCGAAGGAGAGCCTGTCGGTGTGAAGACTTTCAACGGCCTTCTTCAGCAAAGCATGCGTTCGCTCCCGATTCGGTGTCTGCCGCAGAATCTTCCCGAAATAATCGTCGTTGACGTATCCTCACTCAACATCGGGGAATCGCTGCATGTTCGGGATCTCAAACTTCCGCCGGGCGTTACCGCCGAAGCCGACGAGGACCTCACGGTATTTCTGGTTTCTGAGCCTACCGTCGCCGAAGAACCGGCCGAGGCGGCCGAGGAACCGGCTGCTCCGGAAGTTATCAAGGAGAAGAAACCAGAGGCGTCCGAAGGGGCAGCGGAGGCCGGCAAATAGCCTCGCAGACCCCCGCGCGTGGAGCATGCACCGGTCTTTCGCCTCATCGTCGGCCTTGGGAACCCGGGTCCGAAATACGCCGGCACGCGGCACAATGCGGGATTCCTGGTGGTTGATGAACTGGCCCGCCGCGCTGCGGTCGGCTTCCGTTTTGAGCCGAAGTGGGATGCCGAAGTCGCGCCATTTGGTGGACGCATGCTCATGAAGCCTCAGACCTTCATGAATCTTAGCGGGGAAGCTGTCCAAAACTACGTGAATTACCACAGGATCAGCCATCCAGAGGTCCTTATCGTGCTCGACGATGCGGCAATCCCCCTTGGCGAACTTCGGCTTCGCCCTTCCGGGAGCGCCGGAGGTCACAACGGCTTGGAGTCGGTGTTGATTCACCTCGCCAGCGAAGCGGTTCCCCGCCTGCGTTTCGGCATCGGATCAGCCTCGGGCGCGCTCACGGATCACGTGCTTGGGAAATTCGAGCCTTGGGAACTCGATGCCGTGGAGGACAGCGTGAGCCGTGCCGCTGACGCCGCCGAGTTCGCGAGCGCTCACGGCCTCAATGCCGCCATGAATCTGTTTAACAAGAAACCATGAAAAAACGTTATGAAGCCCTCCTTGCCCTGTCGACACGAGGCAAGGAAGAATCCGTCAAAGAGATCATTGAGCGCCTCGAGAAGGCCTTCGAGGCCGAGGGGGCCACCGTCGAGCAAGTCCAGCGCTTCGAGAAGCGGGAACTTGCCTACGAGCTCAAGCATCTCACCAGCGCCTATTTCGTGAACTTTATTTTTGAAGCCGATTCTCAGATCATTGATAAGTTGCGGGCGAAATTGAAGCTGGACGAAGACGTCGCCCTGCAGAATTATCTGCGACTGCCTCGGAAGAAGAAGACCGCCGAAGCGGCGGCATAATTGCTCAAGAAATGGCCAGCCTAAACAAAGTGATGCTCATCGGGAATGTCACCCGTGATCCGGAAATCAAATACACTCCCAAGGGTAGCGCGGTCGCAGATGTTGGACTTGCGATAAACCGGACCTACACCAATCAGGGCGGCGAGAAAGTGGAGGAGGTCACTTACGTCGATGTCGAACTTTGGGGACGCCTGGCCGAGATCGCCAACGAGTACGCCAAAAAAGGCCGTTCCATATTCGTGGAAGGCCGACTGCGCATTGATTCCTGGGAGGACAAGCAGTCGGGGCAGAAGCGCAATCGCCTCAAGGTGGTTGGCGAGGGGATGCAACTTCTGGGATCGCGTCCGGGCGGCTCAAGCGGCGGAGGTGGCGCGGACTTCGAGGGCGAGACAGCCCCCTCGAAGCCTTCACGGTCAGCCGCCACAAGGCCTGTCCAGTCTGAACCGGCTGACGACGATATTCCTTTTTGACCTCCGCGGATCGCTTCCGGGATTGGTTTTAAAAGAACTGCCGGGGCCAGTCCCGCAGTCGGTTCGTTGAGCTTGCGAAACCGGGATGATCAGCTCGCCCCGCCCCGTTTCGGCTTGTGACGTCGCGGATCACTACGACGA
>DASTFP010000220.1:0-5071 GCA_035719865.1 Terrimicrobiaceae bacterium
AACGGCGGCAATTCCCCAGCGAAGAAGGCCGGCGCCCAATATCATCGGCGCGGTTACACCCAGCTCGGCGACCTCGCGAACCGCAATCGATTTTCTGGAGATGGCGAGCGTGACCCATCCTCCCAACAGCAAACCGAGGCCGACATAACGCAAGACACCGGAGGACCACAAAAGAAACGATGATTTGCCCGGATCCAACGCAATCAAGAAAAACGAAAACAAGCTTCCGAGCGCTTCGATTCCAAGGCTGGCGCACAAAAGCATCAGGCCCGCATGGTTGTAACGGCCTGCCGCCTTGAGCGAGAAGCCGAATGCAGCGGCGGCAATCACAAATCCCACCCCAAGGTGCCAAAGAGCGAAGGAACTATCCATCTTTTGCAAGCTAAACCGGGAGGCAGCGTGCGTGCACTCTTCATCGTACGTCGAAAGCCGCGTATCGGAAATGGATCAATCCTCGTTGATTCAAAGGAGCTAACGACCGCGTGCACGGCACTGGACATCTTGCCCGCCCCAGCTCTTCACCTGCAATCCACGACCGTGAACACTCAATTCAGAGCCCACCGCCCTGTGGTTGAGGATACCATCCGGCGGGCCAAGCCTTACTAAACATTTTGCCGGCCCGCGACCAGGGCCAACCATGACCAGACTCTTATTCTCCTAAAGCGTCTGCAGAGTCGGCGAATGCTCCCTGACCGCGCTGATCCGCATCCCAAAATTGCTCCCCGTACCGGCAACGTTGCAGCCACCATTGGTGTGAACTCCCACGAGGGTTCCACTCCCCGAGTGCAGAATACCAGAGCCCGAGTTTCCTCCCAATGTATCGATGTCGTTGTAGTTGATTCGGTTCCCGCTAAAGCTTGTAGCGGGTCCGGCTTCGACTCGCTTGGGCAAGCCCGCGGGATGCCCAATGATACAGAGCATGTCGTTGACCGCCGCATCCGCGGTTGAGACGCTTGTCGTGCCGAAAATCTCTCCCGGATTACCGGCAATCCGGCAAACCGCGAAGTCGACACCACCCAACCTGAACTCAATAAGCTCGGTTATCGCGAAACTTTGCTCGGGCCTTTGATTGCCATTGGAATCGACCTGATAATTAAAATTCAGGTGCATGTTCAGGGCGATCTCCTGAGGGGAAATGATGGTATTCGTCCCATTGCGGCGGGGTCGCTGCCAGTTCCCTCCGGTCTGATCAAAAAGGTGACCGCAAGTGAGGAAAAGATTGGCCGAGATCATCGTTCCACTTCCCCAGCGCGCGCCTGAGACGTTGCCTGGATCGGTGTAAATACCGGCGAGGTTGTTGTTCCATTGAACCTGCGCGACAGCACCCTGGTGGGAATTCACAAAAGCGGTGGAGACGCCGAGATTCCCCGCATACTGCTCCACCGCTTGCGAGTCGTCGGTGGCGCCGCAAATAGTTTCGACCGCCCAACTGTAGAGATCCTGCTCCGCAGCCCTGTCGCTCAATCCCCTGGCGCCCAGCAGTAGATCAAGCCTTGGAACAAAAAGCGGATCGTCAGCTCCGACCGTGTCCGCTTCGTGCTCCGATCCTTCCGGCCCCTTCGCCTCTTCTGCCACCAGAGCATCTCGTGAAAAGCGCCGGAGAGCGTCAAGCTCATTCTGCGGAACGTCGCGTTGCGAACCTGCCGGACAAATGCAGCTCGAGCGACGGTGCGACTGGGCAAGCTCCCCATTCCCATTTAGGTTGGCGCGATGATCTTCGCGGAGAACGAACAACTCTTTGGTTTCGATCGGACGGAAAGTATCGTCGCCGTGGAGTTCTCCCCACCCAACCGTGTCAAGATCTTCAGCCGCGAGGCGAATGGCTCCACGTCGGTTCAAATGGAGGAGTTTTCGCCGTTCCTGTGGACCTCGTCTGAAGGCAGCCCCCTAGAGGGCACGCTGGCGCTTAATCGGCTCGTCACCTGCCCGGATTGGCGAAGTTTTCAGGACGCGCGGTCGCGTTTGCTGAAAGAGCGCATGCCCTTTTTCGCATCTAACGATCCCGTTCAACAATACCTCACCGCTCGCGGGCGCACGCTCTTCAAAGGCATGCGCTTCGAGGATTTGCGGCGCCTCCAGATTGGCATCGAGACCACCGTCTCCGACGGCTTCGAATTCTCCAGCCCGGAGCGCGATGCGATCGCCGCCGTCGCTCTGAGCGATAGCACCGGCTGGGAGGAGATCCTTGTCGTCGAGCCGAACTCCATTGAATCGGAGCGCGGGACGCTCGAAACCCTCACCTCCATTATCCAGACACGCGATCCGGACGTGATCGAAGGCCACAACCTTTTCAAGTTCGACTTGCCCTTCGTAGCGACGCGCGCGAAGCGACTCAAGGTCCGGCCCGCCTGGGGGCGAGACGGATCGCCGCTCGCCTCTCGCCCCTCGCGCCTTCAAATCGCGGAAAAAGTGATCCAGTATCCAAAATTTGTCGCGGGTGGCCGGCATATCGTTGATACTTGGGTTCTCGCGCAGTATTACGATGTCTCCTCGCGAGAGCTCGAAAACTTCCGCCTGAAAAATGTCGCCCGCCACTTCGGCGTCTCGGAGAGGAATCGCGTCTTTCTCGAAGGATCCGGCCAACAGGACGCCTATCGCGAGGATCAGGACGCCTTTCGCATCTGCGCCCTTCAGAACGTTCGAGAAACACGCGCTCTGGCGTCAATCTTGAGCCGCAGCTATTTTATCCAGGCCCAGATCTTTCCTTACAACTACCAGGACGTTATCATCCGTGGAAACGCGACCAAGATTGACGCGTTATTTCTTCGCGAGTATCTGCGCAGGGGGCATTCGATTCCGGATCTGCCGCAGGCCAGGCCGTTTGAAGGCGGCTATACGGACATCTTTGTCACCGGCGTGATACAGAACGTTTGGCACTGCGATGTCACCTCGCTCTATCCATCCGTCATGCTGGCCTTCGGCTACCTGCCTGAGAACGATGCCCTCGGCGTTTTTGCCGGAATGTTGCGCGATCTTCGCGGGTTCCGAATCCAGGCCAAGAACGCGCTGCAGCAGGTCGACGACCCTCTCGAGCGCAGCTCACTCCAAGCCTTGCAAGGAGTCTTCAAAATCCTCCTCAATTCGTTCTACGGCTATCTCGGCTTTGCCCAGGGTCATTTCGCGGATTTTGATGCCGCGGAAAAAGTCACCGCCAAGGGCCGCGAAATTCTCAGACAGATGGTGGACTGGTTGACAGCGCGGGGCGCCAAAGTCATCGAGATTGATACGGATGGCATCTATTTTCGTCCACCGGATGGAGCGAAAGCGGAAGACCTGCAACGCGGGCTCGCAGCAGAACTGCCGGCGGGCATTGAAGTGGAGTTCGGCACGACGTTTCCGGCCATGTTCAGCTACCGGGCGAAAAACTATGCGCTCCTGGACGGCTCCGGATCCATTATCATCAAGGGTGCGGCCCTGAAATCGCGTGGTATGGAACCCTATCTCCGCGACTATCTCGAGGCGCTTCTGCGTCTGTTGCTCAAAGCAGAACCCGAGAGGGCCGTTGCCCTGCGCGAGGAACTCACGCTCAAGATCCGGCGACGCGAACTCTCCGTCGAAGCTTTCGCCAAGACGGAAGCATTGCAGGACTCCGTCGCCTCCTATCAAAAAAAAATCACCGCTTCGTCGCGCAATCGCTCAGCGGCGTTCGAGCTCGCCATCAAGAGCGGCCGAAACTACCAGGCCGGCGATCAAATCAGCTACTACATCACCGGAGCGAGCAAGAAGGTCAAGGCCTACGAGAGCGCCCGGTTGGTTTCGGAATGGAACCCCGAAGCCCGGGATGAAAACGTCGAATACTATGTCGCAAAATTGGACGAGCTCGCGGCCAAGTTCGAGGAGCATGCCTCCAAGCGCCCGATGCAAGCCGACCTCTTCGCGTCCTGACGAGCTTGGCCCGCCTGCAAATCTCGGGCCGATCTTCGAGTCCGCCTTCAACGCGACTTCGCGCGCATTTCGGCCTGGCGCATCGGCATGGCATCGACGATCGCGAAAAGCTCCTTTGGAGAAATCGGCGCCGGGCGGGCGGAGCTTCTCCTTTCCATCCTTGCCCACGAGGACAACCGAAAACGATTCTGTTTCCTTGGTCTCGAATGTATACGGGCCACGTCTGAGGGCCGCTGGCGGCGGATTCTGTGGAAAGTGGCGTGCAGAAACTGACGAGGAGATCCCGCAACGCCGGGTGGCGGACATTGCCGAAATCTGCTAACTGAAAGCGAATGTCGGTCCCGCAGAACACCATTGCCATCATCTACGATTACGATCAGACACTTTCGCCGCTTTACATGCAGGAGGAGACGATCTTCCCCGTTTTCGGAATCAAGGCGGAGGCATTTTGGCGAAGGTGCGCCGAACTGGTGAAGGACCAGGGGTATGACAACGAACTGGCCTACATGAAGGTCCTGCTCGATTCCCTTGAAATGGACCGCCCGACCAACGCCGAGCTCCGCGGCCTCGGTGGCCGCCTTACTTTCTACAAGGGGCTTCCGGAGATGTTCGAGGAGTTCAAGGAGGATCTTCTCTCTGAAGAACACGTCGCCTACGGGATCTCCGTTGAGCACTATATCGTATCGTCGGGTCTCAAGGCGCTTCTCGACGGAAGCAGGCTCGCGCCGCATGTGCGGGCGATCTTCGGCTGCGAGTTCGCGGAGGACTCGAAGGGGCGGATCACGTTCCCGCGCCGAGTCATCAGTCACACGCAGAAAACGCAGTTCCTGTTTCGCATCAACAAGGGCATGCTCGACATGAGCCAGGATGTGAACGACCACATGCCGCTCGACCTTCGACCCATTCCGTTTCCGAGCATGATTTATGTTGGCGACGGGCCGACCGATGTGCCGTGCTTTACGGTGATGCGCCGCAACGGCGGCCAGGCCATCGCCGTCTACAACCCGGACGATCCGACACGTTTGAGTTTTAAAAAATGTTATCAACTCTGCACCCATGCCGACCGGGTACGAAACATCGCGCCGTCCGACTTTCGTCGCGGCAGCCACCTTCGTTTGCTCATCGAGGAAATGGTTCACGAAGTCGCCGACGGAATCATTCAACGCCGCCGCAGCGAGCTCGAATC
>DASTFP010000221.1:0-9797 GCA_035719865.1 Terrimicrobiaceae bacterium
GCCGACCGCATTCGCGAGCGTTTGCGTTACGACGGAGTGGAGGCGGTGATACCACCGATTCCAACGCGCGCCCGCAAGCTCCCTTACGATCACGCCCGCTATCGTGAGCGCAACCGCATCGAACGCTTTTTTAACAAACTCCAACACTTCCGCCGCATTGCCACACGCTATGACAAACTCGCAAAAACCTTCTTCGCCGCTCTCTGCATCGTTTCAGCTTTCATCATAGTCAAGAATTCGTGAACAGAACCTAGACCTTTGCTCCCGTCGGGTCGGCAAGTCTCTGTGGCGAAAGAAAATCCGGCACATCAAGGCGCGCCAGGCCGATCCGGTCGTCCGCCATCCCATAGTAAATGTCGAAGCGGTCCGGCAAACCGAGATCGTCTCGGCGGTCGATGCCCGTGGGAAATACGACGTTGTCAACGATTCCCCTTCGTTCCAGGGGCAATTCGGCGTGAGAACAGGATGTGCGGAACGATAGCAAACTGCCCGCGGATGCTCCTTCGAGAGCACCATCACGCCGGCCGAGTAGCACAGGCGGTGCCCCTGCTCAGTCCCTTCGGAAGTTTCGGCCACGCCGTGATAAACGATCAGCCAACCGTGACGGCTCATCACGGGTGGAGTTCCACCTCCAATTTTCAGCCGTTCCCAAGGTGCCACAGGAGCGGCCAACCGGTGATGCGAGCCAAAGTAACAGAGGTGATCCGGCTCGCAGGCCTCTATTCTCATCGAGCAGTAGGAAATCCAAATGCTCTCTCGATGAAGATTCACCGAGCGCTGGGCCGGGTGGCACGCCGTTTCCTCCGGACGAGTTCCGGGAAAGAGGGGTCGGTGCAAGATGGCCAATGCCGGTTGTCCAGATGGATCGGGAATCGCGACGGGGAATACGCTGGCATCCTTATTGTCCACGTCATCGAAATCGATGCCGTGATACGGGCGAAACCGTGCGAGCCCCAGACGGCGCCAGTGGAACAGGTCCTCCGATACTGCGAGGGCGATTCGGGGCCCTTTGCTCGAAAGCGCGGTGTAAGTCATCACGTAGCGGCGGAGCGGCTCGACGAACGTGACGCGCGGGTCCTCACAACCACCTCCGCCGTTTGGAAGCCGCTCGTAATCGGCTTCTGGTTCCAGAGCAAGGCCAAGTCGCTCGACGCTTGCTGGCTGACCGGCCTCATCAAATCGAACCCGCGCGATACCGATCCGTGAATAATTGTGTCGCGCCACCAGCCGTGGAAAGAGGTAGAGATCACCATCTGGGCCGCGAGTCGCAGCGGGATTCAAGACCCCCTCGACCTCGAGAGGATCGGCCCGGTTGGAATCCACTACCAGTCCCAGGCGCTGCAACCTGAACTCACCCATCAACCCTCCTTCGAGGGCACTTGGACTTTCGCGGCAGGGCGGATTGCCTCGGACGTCGGGACCTCCAAGAGCCCAAGAAGAGGTGCACACGTTGCATGAATCGCTTTTCCCGCGTTGCCTTTCGTTTAAGCTCCGGCCGGCATTCTATCCAGCAGAAAGCTTGCCACCAACCTGCCTTGGCCGATGGTCATTTGCCGATGAACAATGCTGCTGGACAGCCTGAGCGGGCAGTCTAGTTTTGCCGCTTTCGCATGTTCAAACATCCTCTTCTCACAGAGAGCCGCATCCGTCAGACCGTCGAACGCATTGAGGGCCTGGTTCATTCGCCAAGGGTCCCGATTGAAGTCGCGGTATGGGCGGTTCATGGCGAACCGGTTCGCGGCGAGCGGGCGTTCAAGGCCAAATACAGGCCCTTCTCCGTCGGAGAAATGTGGGGATCGCTCTGGGACACCGCCTGGTTCCGATTTCGAGGAGAGGTCCCAAAAGAGTGGAAGGGCCGTGAGGTTGTCGCCCTCGTGCGATTGACAAATCTGGGCCCCGAGGGCTTTGCGGCCGAAGGCGCGATCTATCAGACCGAGCGCCTCGTCCGCGCGATTAACTTCAACCGCCGCGAGGTCGAAATCGCCGGGAAGGCAAAGGGCGGTGAGCGCTTTGAGTTCTTTGTGGAGGCTGCGGCCAACGGCGGAACCGACCCGGGCGGCTGCGCCCAGGGACTCAATCTTCCCGACTACGACGGAACACCTCTCTTCAGGCTGGAACAGGCGGAACTCGCGTGCCGGAATCCCGAGGCTTTCGATTTCTACTACGATTTCAAATTCGCCTCGGAGGCAATGGGCGCCCTGCCCGAGAATTCCCAGCGCCGGGCGGAGCTGCGTTACGTTCTAAACGAATCGGTGAACGAATTCGACCACACCAATCCTGCCAGCATCAAGCGCGCCGCCGCCGCCCTCCGCGACGTGATGCGGCGCCGAAACGGGGACACCGTCCACACGCTTTCCGCCGTCGGCCACGCGCATATCGATACTGCCTGGCTCTGGCCGATTCGCGAAACGATCCGTAAGTGCGCGCGCACCTTCTCCACCGCGCTCAATTACATGGAGAAGTATCCCGAATACGTATTCGTCTGCTCCCAGGCGCAGCAATACGCCTGGATGCAGACCTACTACCCCGAGATCTGGGAGGGCATCAAAAAGGCGGTGCGCCGTGGCCAATGGGAACCCGTCGGCTCGATGTGGGTGGAAAGCGATTGCAATCTGGCCTCCGGCGAATCACTCGTCCGGCAGATTCTGCACGGCAAACGCTATTTCGAGAGGGAGCTCGGCTACGAGACGACGGACGTCTGGATTCCGGACGTCTTTGGCTACGCGGCCTCCATGCCCCAGATCATGCGCAAGAGCGGCATCCAAAAC
This sequence comes from Terrimicrobiaceae bacterium, assembly GCA_035719865.1. Taxonomy (GTDB): domain Bacteria; phylum Verrucomicrobiota; class Verrucomicrobiia; order Chthoniobacterales; family Terrimicrobiaceae; genus DASTFP01. Next base: position 2,769 of record DASTFP010000221.1, read on the forward strand.
TTTCTCACTCAGAAAATTTCGTGGAGCCAATTCAACAAGTTCCCTCACCATACCTTTCTCTGGGAGGGCATCGACGGAACGCGCATCTTCACCCATTTCCCGCCGGCGGACACTTACAACGCGGACACCGGCCCTGGGGAGCTCATGCGAAGCGTCCAAAACTTCAAGGAACTCGATCGCGCCACTCGATCGCTCCTCGTCTATGGTTGGGGAGACGGCGGCGGCGGTCCCAGCATCGAGATGCTCGAAAAGGCTCGCCGCGCGCGCGATTTTGACGGTCTGCCGAAGCTCGAGCAGGAGAAGGCGATGAAGTTCTTCGAGAAGGCCAGGGCCGACGCCAAGGATCTGCCGGTCTGGGTGGGCGAGCTCTACCTCGAGCTCCACCGCGGCACCTACACCAGCCAGGCAAAGACAAAAAGCGGAAATCGCAAATCGGAAATCCTGCTCCGCGACGCAGAGCTTTTCGATGCCGTGACCCTGGCGCTTGCGCCTGGACGAAAGGAAACGGCTGCCAACCCGGGACGCGCCGTCTATGACGTGACAGGCCTTCGCGAGCCGCATCCCGAGAAGCATCACTCCGCCCTCGACCGAGCCTGGAAGCTGCTCCTTCTCAACCAGTTTCACGACATCATCCCCGGCTCGTCGATCCACTGGGTCTACCAGGACAGTGCACGGGATTACGAAACCATCCGCCAGCTTGGCGAGTCCGTGCGCGACTCCGCATTGGTCACACTCGAGGCACTCGTCGATTCCTCCGCCTTCAAGGAACCGATCCTGGTCGTCAATACCATTGGGGTTCGCCGCCGTGAGATCATCACCTTGCCGGACGGTGCACGAGCAAGCGTTGATGTGCCGCCATTCGGCTACGTCGTTGTGGAAAAGTCCGACGAATTCCTCCGCAGGACCGACGATCCAGTCAGAGCGGTGGCATCGCGCCAGGGCATTACCATGGAAAACGGCCTGCTGCGCGTGAAGATCAACGCCAAGGGACACCTGGCAAGCGTCTTCGACTTTCGTGCCCAACGTGAAGTCCTCAGTGGCCAGGGCAACATGTTCCATCTCCATCAGGACATTCCCAACAACTACGAGGCATGGGACGTTGACATCTTTTACCGCGAGCGGAGCACAACCATCGAAGGTCTCGAAAAACTCGAGATCGCCGAGTCGGGTCCGCTGTGCGCTGCCGCGCGGGTCACCAGATGCTTCGGGAAATCGAGAATCGAACAGGAAATCGTCCTGAGCGCGGGCTCAGCTCGCATCGATTTCCGCACCGAGCTCGATTGGATCGAGAGCCAAAAGTTTTTGAAGGTCGCCTTCCCGGTTGATGTTTATGCACAAAAGGCGACATATGAGATCCAATTTGGACACCTTGAACGCGCCAACCATGCCAATACGAGCTGGGATATGGGGAAGTTCGAAGTCTGCGCACACAAGTGGGCCGATCTCTCGGAGACCGGATACGGTGTGGCCCTGCTCAACGACTGCAAATACGGTTACGACATTCAGGGCAACATCCTTCGCCTCAGTCTGCTGCGAGCCCCTAATTCGCCCGATCCGCTTGCCGATCGCGGTCAACACAGGTTCACCTACTCGCTTTTGCCTCACCCGGGCGGACTGCGCCAGGTGATCGACCAGGCCTTTTCCCTGAACATTCCGCTCCTCGTTCGCGAGCCAAAGCCAGCCGGCGGTCCTTTGCCGGCGTCGCATTCATTCTTCTTTGCGGACCGCGCCGGCGCGGTGCTCGAAACCGTAAAGGTTGCCGAAGACGGCGGAGCGATCATCGTCCGGCTTTACGAATCGGAGGGCGCTCGTGGCCCCCTGGCAATCACGACGACTCTGCCGGTCCGAAAAGCGTGGCTCGCAAGCCTACTCGAGAGGGAGGAAAAATCGCTCGCGCTTGAGAACGGCCGCGTTCGAATCGATCTTCGCCCCTTCGAAATCGTCACGCTCAAGTATGCTTTGTGACCGGGGATAACGCATGTTTCGCCGAGGAATAGCGATTGTCATGATCCACGTCGCCTTGTAAGACGCTGGTGTGCTTGAGCTAAATCCCGAGAATAAGATCGCGGGTGTCCTCGCACCGTCTTTTGCGATTCGTGGCGAAAACGATTTGGGGATCGGGGATACCGAGGCACTCAAAGAACTGATTACCTGGGCCGCGCAGCAAGGACTCTCGGTGGTGCAGATTCTGCCGATCAACGAAACCGGCAGCGACAGCAGTCCCTACAACCTCCTCAGCGCAATGGCGCTCGATCCCACGACGATTGCCACCTATCCCGGGATCCTGCCCGACCTGATCCGCGAAGATTTCGAGCGCATCACCGCAAAATACGATCTGGACATGCTCCGGCGGGGAGCTGTCAACTACCGGGAAGTCAGGTCGCTCAAGCGCCAGCTTCTCTACGCGGCATTCAAGACCTTTCGCTCGCGCAACACGGACAAAGCAAGGGGAAGGGCGTTCGCGGATTTCGAAAAAGAGAACGCCGACTGGCTCCCAGATTACGCGACGCACCGCGCCCTCGTGAGCTGGCACGAGGAGTGCGAAACCTCCGACCAATGGCCCAGAGAACACCGCTCGCCGACCGCCGTTCGAGTCTGGATCGAATCGCTCACTCCCTCGAGCAGACGGCACCTCCGCGATCTCATGCGCTTCCATGCCTACGTGCAGTGGGTCGCCTATTCGCAATGGCGCGCCGTGCGCGAGCATGCCGAGGTCCAGGGCGTTGCGCTGATGGGTGACGTGCCCGTCGGCGTCAGCAGGTACAGCGCAGATGTCTGGCGCGAGCCGGACATCTTCGATCTTAAACGATCGATAGGCGCTCCCCCTGAAAAGGCCTTCAAATCCGACCCCTTCACCGCAAAATGGGGCCAGAATTGGGGCTTCCCTCTCTACAACTGGGAGCGCATGGCCCAGGACAATTTCGCCTGGTGGCGAAGACGCCTCAAGCTCCTTATGAGCATCTTCCATATGCTGCGTGTGGACCACGCGCTGGGGTTCTTCCGAATTTACTCCTTCCCATGGTCGCCGTCGGACAATGCGAAATTTACGGACCTGACGCCCGAAGCGGCGATGAAAGTCACCGGCGGAGAATTGCCGTGCTTCATGGATCGCGACGATTCCCTTGAAGAAAATCGCGAATACAACCGTCACCACGGAGAAAGACTTCTCAAGATGATGCTGGAGGAGATCGGCCCGCACCGCCTGATTGCTGAGGATCTCGGCGAAGTTCCTCCCTACGTGCGGCCCACTCTCCAGCAGCTTGAGATCCCCGGCTTCAAGATTCCCCCGTGGGAACGGAATTGGGACCGCCTGATTCCAGGAAAGGATTACCAGCGCCTAAGCCTCGCGACCTTTGCCACACACGATCATGCCCCAATCAAGTCCCACTGGGACGAGCTTTTTTGCGTCGCGCAAAGCGAGGACAAGTCCCTCCGTGATGTGGCGATCCACGGAATGTGGGAGCTGATGGATTTCTGCGGCCATCCCGATTTCGCGCTCCCGCAACCCTACAGCAACCAAATCCACGAAATTCTCATTTGCGGCCTCTTCGCAAGCAACTCCTGGATCGCGGTCCACATGATCGTCGACCTCTTCGGAACGGACGAACGCTTCAACGTGCCCGGTCCTGCGGATGACACCAATTGGACCCATCGCCTGGCGCTTCCGATCCGCGAGTGGGATTCCGCATACGGTTCACCACTGAAACTCGTCCGCCAATCCCTGTCTGAAACCGGAAGATCAAGAAAATAACCAAAACCGTGTTGCGAAACGGCGCGAGATCTGCTTACTAAGCTTGATAGGCAACGACATTTGCAAAATGGCAAACCTTACAAAACGGGATTTAGTAATGCGGATCAGCAAGGAGACAGGGCTCGTTCAGCAGGATGTTTTCGACGTTATTCAGAAAACGCTCGACTACATTACTGAGGCACTCTCCAAAGGACAGGATGTTGAGCTGCGGAATTTTGGCGTTTTCGAAGTGCGGCTGACCAAGTCGCGCGTCGGACGAAACCCCCACAAACCCGAGCACGATGTCGTGATTCCCGCACGAGCAACAGTAAAATTCAAATCCGGCAAGATCATGCGGCAGCGCGTTCTGCTGCGCACCGAAGAGCTCAAAAATATCGAGAAAGAGGGAGCGACGGCTTAATTTTTTGTCGTAGGGTGAGCGGTGTCTTCGATCATACGCGTGCGGGGCGCGCGTCAAAATAACCTACGCTATATTGACGTCGACCTGCCGCTTGGGCGCCTGATTGTCGTCACAGGTCCGAGCGGCAGCGGCAAGTCGAGCTTGGCCTTCGACACGCTCTACGCGGAGGGGCAGCGGCGCTACGTCGAGACGTTCAGTCCCTACACGAGGCAGTTCCTCGAGAGGATGGACAAGCCCAAAGCCGACTTCATCGAGGGCATTCCGCCCGCGATCGCCATCGAGCAAGCCAATCACGTAAAGACCACTCGTTCGACGGTCGGCACGATTACAGAGATTAATGACTACCTAAAGCTCTTCTTTCCTCGTGTCTCCAGCGCCTACTGCCCCTCCTGCCAGCGCGAGATCCGCACCGAAACACCTGGCTCCGTGGTCGAACAGGTGCTTCAGGAGTTCGCCGGCCGGCAGATTCTCGTAACTTTCGGCATACCGGCTCCAGCCAAAACCATACCCGACGATTTCTTCGAGTTCCTCCGGCAGCAAGGTTACTTGCGAGTCTGGCTTAACGGGAAGGCAACGCGCACCGATGAGCCCGCCGACGCGGGGCGGCTCCCGGCAATTGTCCCGGTCATCCAGGACCGATTGACCGTTGCGCGCGAAAATCGTTCCCGTCTCGCCGAGGCGATTGAGGCCTCTTTCCGATTCGGCGCGGGCAAGATTCAGGTCATCGATCAAGAGTCCACGCATCCATTCTCCACCGGCTGGCACTGCCCCCACTGCGATATTGCAATTCGCCCGCCAAGTCCCGGGCTTTTCAGCTTTAACAATCCGTTGGGGGCCTGTCCGGAATGCCGCGGCTTCGGCCGGATCATCGGCATCGATTGGAATCGCGTGCTTCCCGATCGCTCCCAGTCTCTCCGGTCAGGCGTGATCAGGCCTTTTCAGAGCGGTCATTCCAGGGAATGCCAGCGCGACCTCCTCAAGGCGGCGGCGCGGAGCGAGATTGACGTGGATTGCCCTTTCGACGAGTTGCCCAAGCCGGATCGGGATTGGGTCATCAACGGTGAGGGCGGAGACCCCGACGAGGCGTGGCAAAACGGCCAGTGGTACGGCGTGAAGGGATTTTTCGATTGGCTCGAGTCAAAGACCTACAAGATGCACATCAGGGTGCTGCTCAGCAGATACCGCAGTTATCAGCCGTGTCCAAGATGCAAAGGCGCCCGCCTGCAACCCGAGGCGCTCAATTTTCGCCTTGAACCGATGCACAAGACGCTGCCGGAGGTGGCAGCCACACCGTTGCGTGACTTGCAGGCAGAGATCGCGTCGGCGAGGCTTCCCCCCGCCGACCCGACCTCGCTTCTACTGCAAAGCCAGATCCTCTCCCGGCTGGGCTACATGAACGAAGTCGGACTCGGTTATCTTACACTGGACCGCCCGACCCGCACCCTTTCCGGCGGCGAGATCGAGCGCGTCAACCTCACCACCTGCCTCGGGGCGTCGTTGGTCAATACGCTGTTCGTGATGGACGAGCCGACGGTCGGGTTGCATCCGCGCGACACCGGAAGACTCGTTAACATCATGCACTCACTGCGCGACAAGGGAAACACGCTTGTCGTTGTCGAGCACGAAGAAGCTGTCATTCGAAGCGCCGACCACCTTGTCGATCTCGGACCCGGACGCGGTGCGGACGGCGGCCGGATGATGTTCTGCGGACCTGCTGCGGAGTTGGAGGAGCGAACCAAGGGCGGTGCACGCTCGCTAACTGCAGACTACCTTTCGGGAACGAAAACCATCCCGATACCCCCGCGGCGCAAAGCGAAACGGTTCATCAAGATGTCGGGCGTCCGGCACAACAACCTTCGCAACGTGGACGTCCAGATCCCGCTCGGGGTGCTCTGCTGTGTGACCGGCGTCTCGGGTTCGGGAAAAAGCTCGCTGGTCCACGAAGTCCTTTATCGCAATCTCGCTGGCAACGCGGTCGAAGCACCGCGCATTGCCTCCGGCCCCTACGATCATGACGCGGCGGGTTTCTGCCGCTCAATCACAGGAGACGAGGAGATCGGAGAAGTTATCATGGTCGATCAATCACCGCTGGCGCGCAGCCCGCGGTCGACGCCTGCCGTTTACCTGGGCGCTTACGACGCAATTCGCGAGCTCTTCGGGATGCAATCGGACGCCCTCTCAGCCGGTTTGTCTCCCTCGTCGTTTTCCTTCAACGCCGGCGATGGCCGGTGCGAACGCTGCTCGGGGATAGGCTTCGAGAAGGTGGAGATGCAGTTTCTGAGCGATCTTTACCTGCGCTGCCCCGAATGCGAAGGACGACGCTTTCAACCCCATGTGCTCCAGATCCGCGTTCGAGGCGCCTCGATTCATGATGTGCTGGAGATGACGGCGCGCGATGCCATCGCATTCTTTGAGAGCAACGAGCGTATCGTAACTTCCCTGAAGCTGTTGGCAGACGTCGGACTCGACTATCTCCGTCTGGGTCAGCCCGTCAACGCGTTGAGCGGTGGAGAATCCCAACGTCTTAAGCTGGCCGGACATCTCGCCGAACGTCGCGAGTCGGGGGCGTTGCTCATTTTCGATGAGCCTACGACAGGACTGCACTTCGACGATGTCGCACGCCTGCTTCAGGTCTTCCAACGTCTCGTCGACGAGGGCAACAGCCTCGTCGTCATTGAGCATAACATGGAGGTCGTAAAATGCGCGGACTGGCTTGTGGACCTCGGCCCGGAAGCTGGAGAACTTGGAGGGGCGGTCGTTGTTGCGGGCACGCCCGAAGAAGTCGCGCGCTGCGAGGCGTCGCACACGGGACATTTCTTGCAAGAGGTCCTTGACGGCGCCGGTGGAAGAAACCGATCCCGCTTGAGCAGAGCGGCAG
>DASTFP010000222.1:0-26504 GCA_035719865.1 Terrimicrobiaceae bacterium
CGCGAACATTCGCTTGTAAAAATGGGCTGTCAGAGTTTCTCCATGCTCCTCGAGCACGGGAGCGGTCGCTTTCACGATATCGATAGTCCTCTGGGGCAACATAATTCTCTCCTGGTTAAGATTTAGAGTATCCCGCTAGGATTGACGAGCGGCACAGAACCGACTCTTGATCTGGATCAAGATGTCCGCGGTTTTCAGGCAACTCGCTTCTGGACTATTGTGCCAAGCCCTAGAGTCTGCAGATATTGCCAGGGCTTTGTAATCCTCCTCGTCCTCGTCCTTCGTTCTCGTTCTCGTTCTCGATCTCCCAAAAGATTCGAGGACGATGGACGAGGACGAGGACGAGGAGGACTTGCCTGCCTGCCTAGAAACACGGCGCAAAATCTGTGAGCGTCGCTAGGCTCGACAGCCACGCGTTACCAAGCGCCTCTTGACCTGGATCAAGACGTCCGCGGTTTTCAGGCAACTCGCTATCTGAGGTTACTCTGCCAAGCCCAGAGTCTGGCGAAATTGCCGAGACTGGTAATTCGTCCTCGTCCTTCGTTCTCGTCCTCGATCTCTCGAAAGATTCGAGGACGATGGGCGAGCACGGGCACGAGGAGGACTTGCGCGTTGCCTGAAAAAGACGGCGCAAATCTGCGAGCCTTGCCGGGCCATGACGCTCTACCCCTGCGTCTCGTCCACCTCTGGGACGCGATTCGCGCTGCAGACTCCACGCCTGGAGGAGGCAATGAAATCGAAGAACACCTGCGTCTCGCTGCTCCAGCTCATTTCCTTAGCCCGTTCGAGGGCCTGAGAGACATTGATTCCGCTCCAATAAACCAGCTTGAAAGCGCGCTTGATTTCCTGGCGGACTTCCGGGCTGAAGCCCGCCCGGCGCAAGCCGATTGCGTTGATCCCGGAAAGCAAGTTCTCCCCGTCAGCCGAAACGTAGGGTGGAATGTCCTTTCCGAAGCGCGTGCCGCCGCGCACCATGGTGAGCGGTCCGACCCTCAGGAACTGGTGAAAGACAGTTCCGCCGCCCAGCACTGCGCCGCTGCCCACTTCCACATAGCCCGCGAGCAGGCAATTGTTGGCGATGACGACCCGGTCCTCGAGTTTGACGTTATGGCCGAGATGCGTCCCGACCATGAGGTAACAATCGTTGCCGACAAGAGTCGCTGAGCCCTCTTTGGTCCCCCTATGAACGGTCACATATTCTCGAAACGTATTAGCGTTTCCTATTCGCACTTCGCTGATCACGCTGTCCCGATAGGCGAAATCCTGCGGAGGCGCGCCGATAATGGCACCATAACCGACAAAGTTTCCCGCGCCCAGGGTGGTGCGGCCCTCGAGAATTGCGTGCGACTGGACAACGCAACCATCGCCCACGGTAACGTTATCTCCGATGATCGCATGCGCGCCAATCTCGACATCTTCGGCCAAGTGCGCTCTCGCGGAGACAATCGCCGCAGGGTGAATCTTCATAGGGAGCCGGTTTCGCGAAAGCTGAAATACGGAGTTCTCCCGCCGTCGGGCAGGCCGATGATGATGTGATCGAGAAAAGTTATCTGAAGAAGCTTTGCGGCCTCGCCGAGCTGCCGGGTAAGCCGCAGATCCGCCTGGCTGGGGGCCGGGTCGCCCGAAGGATGATTGTGAATGAGGATCATCGCATAAGCCGAATGGACGATCGCGGGGCGAAGAATCTCGCGAGGGTGTGCCACGCATTCGTTCAATGAGCCAAGCGCAACGTCCTCGATTCGAAGAAGGCGCAGCTTCGTATCCAGCAGCACCACCTTCAGCGATTCGCGGTCGCGAGCCTGGAACTCCGCACCGAAGATCGCATAGACGGCCTCGGCGCTGTCCAGCACGGGCCGCTCCGCAGCACCGCGGGCCAAGCGCTTACCCAGTTCAAAAGCGGCGGCAAGCTCCGCCGCCTTGGCTACCCCCATTCCCGTCACACTCTTGGTGAGCTCTGGGGCTTGGCAACGGGAGAGTGCCCTCAACGAGCCCTTGTCTTTGAGAAGGTCATCTGCCAGTGCGATGGCACTTTTGCCCTTGATTCCGCTACGAAGAAAAATAGCCAGCAGTTCAGCGTCCGAGAGGGACGCCGCGCCCCGCGCCACGAGCTTCTCGCGAGGACGGTCGCTGGGACGCATTTCCCGGATGCGCATGGTTTACGATTTCAGTGGAATCAACCCGCGCGGATAGCTACGCCAGCCGACCCACCATTCCGATTAGGTGGTCAGCTATCGACTGGAGACCGCTGACGTAGCGGTTCCCCGGGACCGCTTCGAGGGATTGGCGAGCCTCATTGAGCATTCTTCGGGCAGTTTGCGCGGCGGCGGTTAGAGATCCGGCACGATTCAAAAGATCCGCCAGAGCTTCTTCATCGACCCCCTCCTCCCGCAACAAGAGATTGCGCAAGGCAGTAAGATCCACTCCCCGGCCATTCTGCAGGGCGAGGAGAACTGGCAGCGTAAATTTGCCCTTGCGGATGTCGGTACCGAGCGTCTTGCCCGTCTCCTCTTCGGTGCCGGCGAAGTCGAGGCAGTCATCGTAAATTTGATACGCGGTTCCGATTCTCAAACCGAAATTTCTCAGCGCGCCGATCACCGTCGGGCTGGCCTCGCTGATGAAGGCTCCGAGCTCGCACGCCACCGCGAAAAGGGCCGCGGTCTTCATCTCGATGATGCGATAGTAATCCGTCGTCGTCAGTTTCAGATCATAGCGCCTTTGCGTCTGAATGATTTCGCCAGAGCACACCTCCGACGCCGCATCCGCGATCCGGCGGCAGATCGCATTGTTGCTGAAACTCGTCGCCAGCCTTAACGCATGGGCAAAGAGGCAATCGCCCAACAGCACGCTGATCGAGCTTCCCCATTTTGCGTTGGCGGTGGGTTGGTCTCGCCGAAGCTCGGCGCCGTCCATTATATCGTCGTGAACGAGCGTCGCCACGTGCATCATTTCAACGATCACCGCGAGATCAACATGTCCCGAAGTAATCTGTCCGGACGCGCCGCCAGCCAACAGCGCCAGCACCGGTCGGAGCCGCTTGCCGCCCTTCTCACAAACATACGAAACGTAGCCTTCCACGGCGGGATCGAAAGCCCTGGCCTGCGCGCGGATCCTTTCTTCGACCGAGTAGAGATGCGGATTGATGAGTTCCAGCGTCTGCGCAAACGCGGCGGCGCTTTCCGGCGTTAGGCCGGACAACTTTGTGATTTTATTCACGTTCCAAGCATTTTGGCCGTCCGTAATCTTGTCAATGGCCGATTCATGGTCCGCAGAGCTCACAGCTTGCTTCTCAGTGCACGGAGAATCTCTCTGGTGATGAAAAAAGGAACGATTGCCGCCAGGGCGACTGATACGCAGAGCAACCGCCCCGGAATCACTCGCGCGCGAGAGCGGGAGACCGCGATCAAAGCGCTGCGCACCGCCTCCTGCGGCGCCACGACGAAGGCGGACATTGAATTGACATGGGACGACCTGTCCACATCGCCCGGACGCTGAGCAGCGGCATGAAATTCCGTCGCGATCGGTCCCGGACAGAGCGCGGTGACAGAGATACCGCGGGGGCGCAGTTCTATGGCCAGTGCTTCGGTGAGACTGTTGACGTAGGCTTTGGTGGCCGAGTATACGGCCGTGTTCGGAAGGGGAATGAACCCTGCGACCGAGCTCACGTTAAGGATGGCGGCCCTGCCTCCGAGCGTCATGGAAGGAAGCAGGAGGTAAATGAGGTGAGTGAGAGCGGAGACGTTCACGTCGACCATCTGCCTGATCCTGCTCCAGTCGCCGGACTCAAACGGGCCTCGATCTCCAATCCCCGCATTGTTGATGAGCAAATCGATCTTGATACCTTGCGTGGGAAGCCAATTGACCATGGCCAACAACTGATCCTCTCTTCCAATATCCGCGCCGTAGACGTGAACTTTCAAAGGTGTGTAGAGCGATTCGAGCTCCTTTTTTAACGCATCCAATCTGTCCAGGCGGCGGGCGACCAAAACGAGGGATTGCGCGCGGGGCGCGAGTTGCCGTGCAAATTCCTCTCCCAACCCCGAAGAAGCTCCGGTAATGAGTGCCGTGCAACCTTCGTAAAATTCCATAAGCGCGAAACTCTCGGTGATTGTCCTGAACGTATCCAGTCAAAAACCTTTTACGACAAAGGATGGTTCCCAGATTCGCAGCATCCTTGATTGCACCAACGCGCCGGTTCGCAACCAGAGCCTCGCCGAAGCCAGTCTCACCCAAGGAGCCTCCACGGAAAGGCACTACCACAAGAAGACGGAGGAATTCTATTTTCTGCTGGAAGGCGATGGCACGATTGAGATCGACGGGGAAGAGCGCCGGGTTGCTCCCGGCGACGCGATCCTCATCCCTCCGGGCGCCTGGCATCAAATCGCGGCCTCAACACCGCTCCGCTTTCTCTGTTGCTGTGCGCCGCCGTATTCGCACCAGGACACTTACTTCACCTAAGGCAAACAGGAGGTGTTCCGGTCCGTTGCACTGGTAGCCTTAGGAAGAAAGGAAACCACGAGACGAAACCTAATTGGACTCGTCCTTTTGAGGTTCCTTTTCTTCGCCCTTCTCTGGGGTGCTTTCTTCGACCGCAGCATCATCGCGTGTCTTCTTTAGCTTGTAGACCTCCCGGAACACCTTGCTGACAAGCGGAGCCGCATGCGAGCCGCCGTGGACGGAGTCATCGTTCGGCTCCCCTTCGTAAAGGGCGGCAAATGCATACTCGGGATTCTCCACAGGAACAAAACCGGTAAACCACGCGGCGGTGCGTTGCTTGTTTTCGGGCCCCCACTGAGCGGTCCCTGTCTTTCCTGCCACCTTGACACCCTTGACCTGCGCCGAGTGCCCCGTCCCTTGCCCGTCGTAGACCACGTTCCGCAAGGCCTGTCGCAGCGTCTTGTCAATCTGAGGCGAAACCGGGATTTCCTCGCGGAGGCGGTCGGGGTAGGCCGCGACGACCCGGTTATCCAGGCTCTGCAGCTGTTTGACGAGCCGCGTCTGATGAAATTTTCCCGCGGAGGCGATCACGCCCAAAGCCTGTGCCATCTGGAGCGGGGTGATCAGGATGTCACCCTGGCCGATGGCCATATTTGCGACATCTCCCCTCTTGATCGTTCGCTTGTGAACGCGCCGCATGTACTCGTCGGTCGGAATGTTGCCCGCGCTTTCCGCGTAGATGGGAATTCCGGTTCGTTTCCCCAGACCCAGGCGATTGGCGTAGTCGATAATGGGCTCAGCGCCAATCTTCAGCGCGACTTGATAGAACCAGGTGTTGCAGGATTGAGTCAGGGCCTCGACAAAATTCAGGCTGCCCGCGCCTTTTTTCTTCCAGTTCTTGAAGGTATGATCGCCAATAGTCATTGCCGTTGGACAATCGAAATTGTTTTGCGGTGTGATCTTTCCTGTCTCAAGGGCGGCGAAGCCGACGAAGACTTTGAAGGTCGAGCCGGCGGGATACGCGGAACGGTAGGCGCGCGGCACGAGCGGATCGCCCTCGTCGTTGCTGTAGCGCTCGAAGACCTCTTTCTTTACCACCGGCACGAATTCGTTGGGATTGAACCCGGGCTGGGAGGCCATGGCCAGGATCTCGCCGTTGTTGGGGTCGATCACAACGATCGCCCCTCGCTTGCAACTCTTTGCCAGCACCTTCTCGCAGATGCGCTGAATTTCTTCATCCAGCGTGGTGATAATGTTATAACCGGGCACCGGAGGCCGCGCGATCCGCTCGGACATTTTGTTTCCCGCGGCATCAAAGGTGACGTGCAACAGGCCGACTTGTCCCCGAAGTTCGCTGTCAAAGACCTGTTCCAGGCCTTCGCGTCCCTGGCTGTCGGAGAAAATCAGGTCATTGTTCTCGATGGGGCGAATCGAAAGCGGAGCCTCTCGACCCGTGTAGCCAATGATGTGTCCCGCAAGCGGACCGTTCGGATAAAAGCGAACGTAGGTCTGGCGAAGAATAAGATTGGGCGTTAGCCCGCGCTGGACCACCCCGAGTTCCTGCGGGCTGAGATCCTCGGCGATGTCCATCGGAAGCACGCCACGGTTCTTGTAGTGATTGAGAATGGCTTCGTCGGAAACAGAGATCGGCTTTTGGAGAAGCCCGCTGGCGAGCGTAATCAGCTGTGTTGCGAACGCGAGCACCTTGTTGTCCGGCCAGTCGAGGGGAGCTGGAAAGCTGACAGCGAGGTTGTAGCTCAGCCGCGTTTGCGCAAACGGCTTGCCATTCCTGTCTGTGATTTGTCCGCGAGGAGCCGGAATGCCAAGGATAAAGGTTCGCGCCTGCTTCTGGGTTTCCCAAGTGGGCTTGGGATTCTCCACGAAGCCCGTGTTATCGAGAAGGGGAGAAGAATCCTGCGCGCTCAGTCCTGCCGGCGCATGCAGCGCGGCGGCGGCCAGAAAGAGAGCGAACGCTACACCGCGGCAAGTCGAGGACGGATTCCCTGCTGCGCGGCAACCGCGCTCAAAGCTGCTGAGGCACTTTCTCAAGCGTGTAACACTCGATCGTATCTTCGGGTAAGTACTCGGAGAAATCTCCCAGCTTGATACCGCATTCCAGGCCGGCACGAACCTCTTTGACATCGTCCTGAAAGCGCCGGAGCGTTGCAATGCCGCCGTCATAAATCGGTTGCTTTTTGCGCAGGACGCGAGCCCGCGCGCTACGGCTGATGCGGCCGTCGTTCACGTAGCAGCCGGCCACCTTTCCTTTGGAAAGATCGAAGACTTGACGGACCTCGGCATGGCCGATCACCGTCTCGCGCAACTCCGGCTCGAGCATTCCGGCCATCGCCTCCTTCACCTGATCGATCAACTCGTAAATGATGCTGTAAAGCTTGATCTGAACGCCCTCGCGCTTGGAGACAGTGGATGCGTTGTTCTCCACTTTTACGCTGAAACCGATGATGACGGCGTTCGACGCGCTGGCCAGGAGCACGTCCGACTCCGTGATGGGACCAACCGCCGAGTGGATGATATCCAGCGTGATTTTCGTTTGCGGAATCTCCTTGAGCGCCCCGACGAGCGCCTCGACCGAGCCCTGCACGTCGCCCTTGAGGACGATCTGCAAGGTGGGCTTCTGACCTTCGGCGATGTTTGCGAAAAGGTTCTCGAGCGTGGCGCGTTGCGGCGCCGCAAGCTTGCTGTTACGGATCTCGAACAGACGCTCCTCGCTCAACAGGCGGGCGGCCCGCTCATTCTCCATGACGACCAATTCGTCGCCCGCGTTCGGAAGGCCGCTGAAGCCCAGAACCTTGACCGGCATTGCGGGCCCCGCCTCCTTCACCGGCTTTCCCGTATCATTGATCAACTGCTTCACTTTGCCCCAATAGTTCCCGCAGATAAACGAATCGCCCGCGCGCAAGGTGCCCATTCTAACGATGACCGTCGCCGTGGGCCCGCGGCCCTGTTCAAGCTGCGCCTCGATCACGGTACATCGCGGAGTAGCGCGGGGATCGGCCTTGAGTTCGAGGATCTCCGACTGAAGGTTGATCATATCGAGCAAGGTATCGACACCCGTTCCCTTGGTGGCGCTAACCAAACAGCAGATGATGTCGCCCCCCCAGTCCTCCGGGGTCAGACCCTTTTCCTGGAGCTGCGTCTTTACCTTGTCCGGATTGGCACTCTGGAGGTCGATTTTGTTGATGGCCACCATGATCTGAACCTTGGCCGCCTTGGCATGGTTGATGGCCTCGATCGTCTGGGGCATCAATCCGTCGTCGGCGGCGACAACCAGTACAACGATATCGGTCACGTTCGCGCCGCGAGCACGCATGGCGGTAAAGGCCGCATGACCCGGTGTGTCGAGAAAGGTGATGGACTGACCGTTTCGCTGGACGCTGTAGGCGCCGATGTGCTGGGTGATCCCGCCCGCCTCGCCCGCCGCGACGCGGCTCTTGCGAATCGCATCGAGGAGGGAGGTCTTGCCGTGGTCGACGTGGCCCATGAATGTGACGATGGGCGCGCGAGGCTTTAGCGCCTCTTCCTTCGGTTTCTCCGGCTCCCTGGGAATCTCGACCTTGACCTCCGGCTTGTGATGGCCCTTCGAAGTATCCTTCTTCTCCCGCTCAAGAACGATGTTGTGCTTTTCACAGAGCTTCGCAACCGTGTCGAGTTCGAGAGTTTGGTTGATGTTGGCAAAGATCTGAAGCGACATCAGATCGGCAATGACCTGGAAGGGCTTTATGGACAGGAGCGGAGCAAGCTCCTTGACAGTGATCGAGGTCTTAAGATGAATCACCTTCTTGCTCGCTTCGGTGGATTCCGGCTGCTCGGGAACGGCCTCAACGGGAGGCTCTGCCGGCGGAACCGGCTCCGGAGGCTGTTGCACAACGACAGGGCTCTTTGCGGGAGGCCTGGCCTGGATCCTTTGAATGGGCGCAATCGCCGGCTTCGATGCGCCGCCCTCCGTTTCCTTGCGCTTGACCTTTTTCTTTGGTTCCAGGAGATCGAGGGTCTCGGCGGGAACCTTGGGCGCGGGCGCGAGTTCCGGAGGCCTCTCTTCGGCAGCGGGTTTCTTTGTGCTCGCGGAAGCTGGCGGCGCCTTAGGCTTTGTGACTTTGTCCTCGGATCTGGTGGTGGCCATTGAAAAAAGCGGGTGGATTCATGGCCTAGGAGGCGGCCGTTTCCTGGGGTTGTCCCGACGCTCGCGCGGAGTCGAGTATTTTCTGACCCTTGGCGATATCGCAACCGAGCAAGCCCGCGATATCGTCGGCGTCCGCAGTGAGGATCACTTCGATGGAGTTCATCCCCCCGGCGGCAAGGGCTTGCGCTTCGTCTTCGCTGATTCCAAGGGCTTCAGCCATGGAGTGAGCTGCTTGGGCCTTCTGGGATTCCAGCACCTGCTCCGCGGTCTTGTCCTCCTCGATTTCAACGTCCCAGCCGGTAAGCTTGGAGGTGAGGCGGGCGTTCTGGCCACGTTTGCCGATCGCCAGCGAGAGATCGTCCTTGCCTACGAGAACGTGCACGGTATGCGTGGCCGCATCGAGTGAAAGGCTGCGAATGTTGGCCGGCTTCAGCGCGGCCGCCGCAAATTTCAAGGGGTCCGGATCCCAGCGAATAATGTCCACTTTCTCGTTGTTCAGTTCCCTCACGATGTTCTTGACTCTCGCCCCGCGCATTCCCACGCAGGCTCCCACCGGGTCTACCTTGGGGTCGGCGCTGTGGACGGCCACCTTCGTGCGATAGCCGGCCTCGCGCGCGATGGCTTTCAATTCGACCGTGCGGTCGGCAATCTCACTTACTTCGATCTCAAAAAGCCGCCGAACAAAATTTGGATGACTTCGCGAGAGAATGATCTCCGGACCGCGGGAAGCGTTGTCCACGGCAACGACATAGGCGCGCAAGCGATCTCCCACGCTGTACTCCTCGGTGGCGACCCGTTCGCGCGATGGCATGGTCCCTTCAAACTTGCCCAGATCGAGGATCACGTCGGATTTCTCGAAGCGGCGAACAGTCCCGCTGACGATCTCGCCGGCGCGATCCTTGAACTCCTCGTAGATCATGTCCTTTTCGATCTGACGAATCCGCTGGTTGATTGCCTGACGGGCGGCTTGGGCGGCGATGCGGCCGAAATCCCGCGGGGTCACCTCGACCTCGATTTCCTCGCCCAACTGAATACCGGGTTTGATCGCGCGGGCCTTCGAAACGACAATCTCATCATGAGGGTTTTGCACGCGCTCCACTGCAATGAGTTTGGCCAGCGCTCGAATCGCTCCCGTTTTCGAATCGATATCAATGCGCAGTTCGCGAGTGCCCGAAGTAAAATTCTTCTTGGAAGCCGCCAGCAGAGCGCCCGAAATCGCCTCGACAAGCACTTCTCGCTTAATGCTTCTTTCGCGCTCGAGGTAATCAAGCATCGCAATGAGTTCGGAATTCATAAATCGTACTCCCCAAGATGAAAAAAGCGGGATGGAACCCGCTTCGTTGCATGGTTGGGAGTGGAATAATATGCAGTGTCGGACCCTTGAGGTCAAGCGCGAAGCCGAGGTCATTTTCTTCGATGCGGCGGGCACTTTGATCCGGCTGGAGCGGGCGGTCGGCTGGCACTATGCTGAGGTTGCGCGCCGGCACGGCCTGGAGGTGCATGAGGCGCGCCTGGAAGAGGCGTTCCGCGAAATCTGGAGCGATCGCCCGCCTCGCCCCGCTTCGCCCGGCGGCCGGGAGCACGACGATCGTCCCTGGTGGCGTGAGCTGGCCCTTGATGTGCTTAGGGCCTCGGCTCCGTCAGGCGGAGAATTCGATCAAGAAGCATGGTTTGAGGAACTCTACTCACATTTCTCGAAGCCGGGAGTGTGGGTGCTTTACGATGACGTTGGGAGATGCCTCGATCGGCTTGCGAATCAGTTTCGATTGGCGGTCGTCTCCAATTTCGACCGGCGCCTGCGTCATATTTTGGAGGACCTCGGCGTCGGTTCACGATTCGAACGCCTTTTCATCTCCAGCGAGATTGGTTGCGAGAAGCCCGACCCGGCGATCTTTCGGCAAGCTCTCGAAGTCATGGAGGTTGAGCCGGAGCGTTGCCTTCATATCGGCGACGATCCTGAACGTGACTGGGCGGGCGCGGCGGCGGCGGGCATCGCGGTATTCAAGCTGCGGCGTCCACACGTCTCGCTCGACGACCTCGGGTCACCCGGATTTGACAGGGTCGCACGCAGCGGGCGCTCGGCCAACCAGCTCCGGCCGGATTAAGAACCTGGGCCAGAAACGATGCCCTCATCGGCGGCGACCTTCCTCTTTGGGTCGCTTTCAGCATCCGGCGGAAGCTCTTTCTCGCTCTCCAGAGACCGAGCTTTTTCCTGTAGCAATGAGGGGTGAAGCAGCGTAATTGCTTTTCACTTGCCTCATGAATCATCTGATTTTGCGCCTTTCCGTCGGCATAGTCGCTCTCTTCGCGCTGGTCGCGCCCGCCCGGGCACAGTCGAAGGCTGCCGCGGATGCGAGCGCCACCGCTAACGAAATCTACTTCAGCGGAGATTACAAGACGGCCGCAGCCGCCTATGAAAAGTTGCTCAAGGACTTTCCCACGGACGGAATTGCTCCCTCGGCGCAGATCCAGTTGGCCTTTTGTTACTACCTGCTGGCGCAGTTCGACGAGGCTGCGAAAATCCTCGCGAAGACCGCGTCCGGACCCCCGCTGCCTCCCGAGCTCAAGCAGGTGGCTGACGGGTTGCTACCGCAAGTTCTCTCAGCCAAAGCTGCGGCAATGCCCACGTCCGATCCGAATCGCAGGACCGCTTTCGATGAAGCTATCGGCAAGTTCACGGACTACATTAACAACCACCCTCAGGCGCAGGATCTCGAGACCGCCATCTATGGCCGCGCCCTCGCCTCCTATCAGATCGAGAAATACGATGACGCCATCAGGGATCTCGAGCTCAACCTCCAAAAGTTTCCGCAGAGCGCCACGTTATCGAGCACGAAGAACCTTCTCGCCGTTACCCTGGCAACCCTGGGAAATGCCGAACTGGTGAAGGGAGACCCCTCTGGCGCGACCAAGGCGTTCGCGCTTTACAAGCGCGCGACCGATTCCCTGCGCGAGATCATCAGGCAAAAGGAGGATATCGCGCTCATCAACGAAGCCAACTTCCAGCTCGGAGAGATTCTCCTTAATCAGGCGGGCTACAGCCCGGAACCCGAACGGCCGGCTCTCTATGCGGAAGCTTTCGCCGCCCTCCGATCCGTGGGCCCGAAGGAACAAATTGTCCGCCTCCAGGAGGACAAACTTGGCGAATTTCCCGCGCGAAAGGCCGCGGCGCTTCGATCCAATAACCCTGCCTTGAAAAGACAGCTCGATCGGGACCATGAGCGAGAACTTAAGAGGCTTGCCGAGATTCAGGCCAAGCCGGACCAGACCGCTCGCGCGCTCTTGAAAATGGGAGAGATCTATTTCCTGCAAGGCAGCAATAACGAGGCGCGCGTCGTCCTTCGACATGTCTCGCCCCATCTCACAAGCGATCAAGACAAGAAGCGCGCGCTCTACTTCATCACGATGACCTATGCAATGCAGAGCGCCGCCGATCGGGCGAAGGCGGGCTATGAGGAGTTTCAAGCGAAATACAAGGGCGACCCGATCGCGGACAACCTTCCGGTGGCCATGGGCACAATGTTCCTGAACCTGAACAATCCCAACGAGGCCATCCGCTACATCAATGAATCCCTGGCAGTTTATCCCAACGGTCGGTTCGCCGGCCTCTCGATCGTCCAAAAGGCCGGCGCGGAGAGTCTGCTCGGCAACTCTGCCGACGCGCTCAAGACTTTCCAGGACTATCTGGCCCAGAACCCTCCGCCCGAAACCGGCGTCATGGCCCAGGCGGGCATCGCGGCGATTCATAAGGACAATCAAGAATGGGACAAGGCTGTGGCCGCATACGACGCGGTCAGGACGAACTATCCCGGGACGCCCCAGGCTCTCGAAGCCGATTATTGGATCGGTATCTGCGCCCAGCAGAAGGGCGATAACGAAAACGCCGCGCGAATCCTTGACGCCTTCGTGAAGGCCAACCCGAAAAATGCCCTCGCTCCCCTCGCCCTCTATGCGAAAGGTGGCGCCCTCGTCGCGCTCGGCAAAAAAGATGACGGAATCGAAACCCTCGCCTCCGTCGCCGAGCAGTATCCGGAAAGCCAGCCGGCTCCGTTCACCTATTTTATGCGCGCGCAGTTGCGTGCCAGCGAAGGGAAAACTGACGATGTCATCGCCCTGATGAGGCAGTTCATCGAAAAATACCCCAGAAACGACAAAGTTTACTTTGCCTACGAATCGATCGCCCAAACATTGATTAACGCGGGCAAGGCGGATGAAGGTATTTCCACATACCGCGATTTCATCGAGAAATTCTCCGAGAGCCCGCAGGCCGGCGAAGCGATGTATAAGGTCGCCGAACTCCAACGCTCGAGAGCCGACGCCCTCGGACGATACAGCGCGCTCAGCGAGGAGGAACGTTCGCAGTGGAAGACGTTTCTGGAAGGCAGTATCGCCTCCTCCGAAGAAACGATCAAAAAGTACCCCGAGAGCCCCTCTCTGGCTCTCTTGCTTCAAACGCTCTTGCAGTCCCAACGCATGCTCCTGGCTGCCGAGTTGGTGAAGCCGACCGAAGTCGAGCAGTACTTTCAATCGCTCGCCGATTCGGTGTCCTCCCCTAACGCCAGGAGCAAAATCCTCTTCACGCTTGCGAATTACGTTTCCGAGCAGGACAAGCCCCGCGCTCTCAGCATCATGAGCCAGGCCTACAAACCCGAAATTCTCTACACTCCGCAGAATGTTGATTCTTACGGACTGGCACTGATCGAGCAGAAGAAATTTGACGAAGCGGCGGCGGTCTTTGACAAGCTCGCGAAGGATTATCCCGTTCCCGATAAACTCACTCCGAACCAGGCTTCACAGCTCGTTCAGGAGGCTCAGGCGATTGCCCTGTTCGGACGCGCTCGCATTGCCCAGGAGCAGGGTCAGACAGCCGAGGCCGGCAAACTTTTCCAGGAGCTCAAGGCCTTCTATCCGTGGTCTCCAAAGGTTCTGCAAGCGGAATACGGCATCGCCCAATCGCTCAAGGAACAAGGCAAGCTCGACGACGCGGTCACGTTGCTCACAGGTCTTATTCGCGCTCCGGCAGCCACTGCGGAAGTTCGCGCAAACAGCATGCTCCTCGGAGGCTCCATCATGGTCGAAAAGGCGAAGACGGCGACAGACCAGCAACAAAAGGAAGAGTATCTCGGCGCAGCCATCGACTACTTCATCAAGATCGCCCAGTTCTATGGCGGTGTGCCAGCCGCGGCGGCAGAGGGACTTTGGATGGGCGGGCAATTGCTAGAGCAACAAGCCAACGGTTCGAGCGACGCCAAATTCAAAGGGCAGCAACTCGGTAGGGCCAGGACATCCTATGAGCAGTTGATTAAGGACTATCCCCATAGCGAATTTGCGTCCAAGGCCCAGGAGCGACTCACTGCACTCGGCGGGTGATTGGGAGACCGTGTCACCGCCCGGCAACTGCCGGAGCGTCCCGCCGAACAATCAGCAAAAGGACTCTGGGCTAGGCGGCGGTAATCTCCGCGTTTACGTCCCAAAGATCTTGCCAGCCTTGGTTCTCCTTCCAAAGAAAAACCTGTCCTTTGATAAGCCTGCATCCGCGATCGATCTTCGAGATCATCTGCATTTCCTCTTCGGTGAGTGGATCAGTAACGACCGCGCGAAGGTTGCCCAGATAGTTTCGACGGTTCACGGAAAAGGGAATGGGGATCTGCCCCCGTTGCGCGGCCCATTTGACGCACACGACTGCCGGATGCGCTCCGAGACGCTCAGCAATCTTGAGGATCACCGGGTCCTCGACGTCGACGCTGTCGCTTTCCGAGCGATCGCGGTCGGGACGCGCCGGGGAGCCTATTGGGCTATAGCCGATCGGCACAATGCTGTTCTCTGTCACGAATTGAAACAGCTCGGGTTGTTGAAAATGGGGATGCAATTCCATTTCGTTACAGGCGGGTCTTATTCTGGCGTCTCGCAGCAGCAAGCGCAGCTTCGGGATCGTCATGTTCGAGCTACCGATATGCCGGACAAGACCCATGTCCACCAACTCCTCCAGTTTGCGCCATGTCTTCATGTAATTTTCATGAACATAGGGCTTCGCATCCGGACTTCGTGAATCCACATCGCATCCGGGCGGGTGATAGTTCGGAAACGGCCAGTGAATCAGGTAAAGATCCAAATAGTCGAGTTGGAGATCTTTTAGCGATTTTTCGAAGGCTGGGATCACCTCGTCCTCCGCATGCTTGTCGTTCCACAACTTCGAAGTGATCCACAGTTCCTCTCGTCGAACTCCACCCTTGAGAATCTGCTGAAGGGAATGGCCAATCAGCTTCTCATTGCCGTAGACAGCTGCGCAGTCGAAATGGCGATAGCCAACGGAAGCGGCACCCAAAACCGCCTCGGCAATCTGTTCTCCGGATACCCTATCCGATCCGAAAGTTCCAAGCCCGATCCCCGGAATTCTCGCTCCCGTATGCAGGACCCTAAATGGCACCTTTGCGGGATCCACGCTATCTGGAGCAGGGACGAATGAACGTGTAGCGGTTTGGGAAATTGTTGAACTCATTGGGGTCATTGTTGGCAGAGGGTCGAGCGGCTGGCTTTTTCAGCGAATATGCGCCTGCGGCGGTTTTCCAGGGGATGCCGCAATCTTGCCGCTTCGGCTAAAATCGGCCCTGAAAGCTCATGATGCAAATCAGATGGCGAAATGTCTTGGCACGTTTCCATGGCCCTCGTTTTGCTTCTCGAAAGGGTGAGGATCCGCTAGGGGGAGGGACTGTGCCACCAGAATCTGAGTCGAAAGCGTCAGCCGAGGTTGTGGAAACGCAGCGGCGACTCCGCGCGATTCTGCGCTGGCGGGTAGTTCTTTGGGTTGTTCTGGCTTGGGGGTCCGCCGCATATCTCCTCGTTCCCTGGATCTGGAAGGTCTATTTCCGGCACCACCGCGCCTTAGCCGACACGGAACGCGTGACCCATACCGCGGACGGCCATCCGGGCGACCCTCTCAACATCGGTCTTGTCGGCTCCGAAGCACAGATCATTCGCGCGATGACGGCGACCGGATGGTATCCCGCCGATCCCATCACCTTTAGAAGCAGCGTCCGGATCGTGGTGGACTCGGTTTTTCGCCGTCCGGACGACGACGCTCCGGTGAGCAGCCTTTACCTTTTCAACCGCAAGCAGGACCTCGCGTTTGAACAACCTGTGGGCAACAGCCCCAGGCAACGGCATCACGTGCGATTCTGGCGCAGTAGCGACTGGGAAACAGGGCGCCCGCTGTGGCTCGGCGCAGCGACATTCGACAAAAGCGTGGGCCTAAGCCACACCACCGGAGAAGTGACGCATCACATCGGCCCGGATGTGGACGCGGAGCGAGATCGCATTGCGAACGAGCTCCAGGACGGAGGCTGGGTCCAGGAAGTTGACTGGATTGACGGGTTTCACCACCACCTGAATGGGCGCAACGGCGGCGGGGATCTCTGGCATACCGACGGGCGCTTGGCAATAGTGGTCCTGGCGGATCGCCCGGAGGCTCCGTAGCCGGACCAGCGGGCCCGCAGGGTGACGCAATGCGAACCTTCCATTTCCATCAATTCTGCAGTGAGCGGTATTGCAAATTCCCGAGGAAGACTTTTCCATGCTCCAATTCTGGGGCAATGATCTCAGACGGTTGGCGCCCTTGAACAGACCGTTGTCTAAGCCTATGAGCGAGGAAATTATTCCGGGAAACGAAGATGCCGGCGAGCTTTCGCGTCTCCTCCGTCAATACGGATGCGGGCCGATCCAATTCGCGGGGACCAACGATGCGCTCTTTGAGCGACACCTGATTTTTGACAACGTTGTCGATCCGGCGACCGCCCATCCCAGGGAGCGTTTCGAGGCGATTGCCCGCTCCGTGCGAGATGTTCTTTCTCAACGCTGGTTGCACACCGAGAGGAGCTATCAGCTGGAGAACCCGAAGCGTATTTACTACCTTTCGATGGAGTTTCTTCTTGGGCGTTCGTTGGCGAACAATCTCAACAACCTTCTGCTTGATTCCTTTGCCAGGCAGGCAGCCGCACGGAAGCATCTGGAGTGGCTTGAACTCCTCGAGCGGGAACCCGATGCAGGTCTCGGAAACGGTGGTCTCGGGCGCCTAGCCGCCTGCTTTCTTGATTCGATGGCCACGATGCAGCTGCCGGCCATGGGCTATGGCTTGCGATATGAATATGGCATCTTCAAGCAAACGATCCGGGATGGCTGGCAGCAGGAACAGCCGGACAACTGGCTGCTCCATGCTGACCCCTGGGAGGTTGCCCGTCACCACGAGAAGGTGGAAGTCAAACTAAACTGCGCTTTCGAGGTGAGAGAGGGAACGCTTCGAACCATCGTCGGCAAGCCGTCGACGCTAATCGGTATTCCATACGATCGCCCGGTCGTCGGCTATGGCGGAAAGACAATCAACACACTTCGGCTTTGGGCAGCCGCCGCGCCCGACTATTTCGACTTCCAGGTTTTCAGTCACGGTGAGTTCGTTGGTGCAGTCGCCGAGGAGCTCGCAGCCGAATCGCTGACTCGCGTCCTGTATCCCGATGACTCCACGATCAGGGGCCAGGGGCTTCGCTTCGTGCAAGAGTATTTTTTGGTTGCCTGTTCGCTAGCTGACCTCGTGCGGCGCTTTCTGCGCTCCAATACCGATTGGGAATGCGTTCCCGGACAAAGTTGCCATTCAGCTCAACGACACGCATCCCACCATGGCCGTTCCCGAGCTCATGCGAATCCTGCTCGACGAGGCGAGACTCGGTTGGGACCAGGCTTGGGACATTACACGGCGCACGCTTGCCTACACAAATCACACGCTACTGCCAGAGGCGCTCGAGAAATGGCCGGTGAGGTGGTTCGAGCATCTGCTACCCCGTCACCTGGAGATCGTCTGCGAAATCAATCGCCGCCTGATCGACGAAGTGAGGTCAAGATTTCCCGGCGAGGAGGCACGAAGCGCGCGCATCAGTTTGATAGAGGAAGGCTCGGTTCGGCACGTCCGCATGGCCAACCTTGCCATCGTCGGATCGCACAGCACGAATGGCGTCGCCGCCATCCATTCGGAGATCCTTCGCACCGTGACCGTCAAGGACCTCGCCGAGATGTTTCCGCAAAGGTTCAGCAATAAGACCAACGGCGTGACACCCCGGCGATGGCTTTTGCTGGCCAACCCCGCGCTCGCCCGCGTCATCACCGAGGCAATCGGCGACGGCTGGATTGCCGACCTTGGCAAGCTCGCTCAACTCAAGCCGCTGGCCGAAGACAGCGCTTTTCGCGACGCGTTCCGCAGCGCCGCGCGCGAGGCAAAGAACCGCTTCTCCGGCTGGCTTAAGGCTAAATCCGGATACTCGATCGACCCGGAAACGATCTTCGACAGCCAGGTAAAGCGCATCCACGAATATAAGCGGCAGCTGCTTAATGCGCTTCGGATTGTTGTGCTGTACAACCGGCTACGGGAAAACCCGGCTTTCGAAATGATGCCGCGAACGTTTTTTTTCGCAGGCAAGGCAGCGCCAGCCTACAAGCTCGCCAAACTCATCATCAAATTCATCAACAACCTTGCCGGCACCATTGACGGCGAGCCGACCGTGCGCGGCCGACTCAAGGTGCTGTTTCTCCCCGAATACGATGTTTCGCTCGCTGAACAACTTATTCCCGCGAGTGACGTTTCCAACCAGATTTCAACGGCCGGTTTCGAAGCCAGCGGTACCAGCAACATGAAGTTCATGATGAACGGGGCGCTAACGATCGGCACTCGCGACGGTGCGACTATCGAAATGGCCGAGGAGGCCGGCGAAGAGAACTTTTTTCTCTTCGGCCTGACCGCCGATCAGGTGGCCGGCAGCCGCGGCTGGTACAATCCCTACTGGCACTACGATAACGAGTCCGAAACCCGTGCGGCCTTGGACCTCATCTTTTCTGACCATTTCAGCCGCAATGAACCCGGCGTTTTCGAGCCGTTGCGCGACTCCCTTCTGAAACACGGTGACCGTTACATGCACCTGGCTGACCTAAAATCCTACCTCGAAGCGGACAGACGGCTCCTCGAGTCTTATGCCGACCCGGACGCCTGGGCCAGGAAAGCCATCCTGAACGTGGCGGGCTCGGGCAGGTTCTCGAGCGATCGCACGATCAGCGAATACGCATCCGAAATATGGAACGCTTCCGCCTGCCCGGTGCCCTAAGAAGATTGTCAGGACAAGCCGTTCGGAAAAACGCCCCAACGAGATCTCGAACGAACTGCCCCAGTCAGCTTCGCCGCCCCGCCGATTAATCGCCTTGAAGCCAATGACCCCACGCAATCCGATCGTCTTTCTGGTGGATGTGGACAATACGTTGCTGGATAACGATCGCATCCAGGAAGACCTGAGGAGTCACATCGAGCGCCATTTCGGTCCCGAGTGCCGAGACCGCTTCTGGACGATTCAAGAGCAACTCTTCGAGGAGCTGGGTTACCGGGACTACCTGGGCGCCCTCCAGCGCTTCCGCGTCGAAAACCCTTACGATCCGCAAATGGTAACAGCCGCCACGTTTCTGGTGGACTACCCTTTCGCCAACCGTCTCTATCCCGGAGCGCTGGACGTCCTGCAGAAGTTCCGCGGCTGGGGATGCACGGTGATTTTGTCCGACGGCGATGTGGTCTTCCAGCCCCGCAAGGTCGAGCGGTCAGGGATCTTCGAGGCCGTGGACGGCCAAGTTCTTATCTACGTTCACAAAGAGGAGTCGCTCGATGACGTGATGCGTCGTTTCCCAGCTGAGCACTACGTGCTGGTGGACGACAAATTGCGCATTCTCGAAGCAATCAAGAAAGGCTGGGGCAACCGCGTGACCACCGTCTTTCCGAAGCAGGGCAAGTTTGCGACAGACCCGAAGGTCCTCGCCCTCTACCCGGAGGCTGACGTGACGATCGATCGCATCAGCGACCTTCTCTCCTACAGTCTGAGCGACCTCTTGGGAACCTGACCATCGCCCTCAGGTCCGGTGTAATCTGGCTCTCAAGCCATGAAGTGCGGATTGAAACGCCACCATCGGCGGGAATTTGTGTCGGTCAAGGAAGCCGGGGCCAAGGCGTTGGCTGGGCAAAGGAGCTTCCCTTGGGAGAAAAAGCCAAATAAGGTGACTCGAGAAGCGGAGAGATCCGTTACGGCTCGTTGAGCGATCGGACCCTTTAAACCCCACGAGTAGAACCCGAACAAAACAAACGAATATGGAATCAAGCGTTCAACCACTTACCAGCCGGCCGGCCTGGAAGGCCCTTCAGGCCCACCATAAAAAGATTCGCGACACTCATCTGCGCAAACTGTTTGCCGATGATGAAAAGCGAGGTGAGCGCTTTGCCCTCGAGGCCGTCGGACTCTACCTCGATTATTCAAAGAACCGCATCACCGACGAGACGCTGTCCCTCCTGTTTCAATTGGCGGAGGAGTCGGGGTTGCGGAGCCGAATCGACGCCATGTTCCGCGGCGAGAAGATCAACATCACGGAAAATCGGGCTGTTCTGCATGTGGCGCTGCGCGCGCCGCGCGGCGCCTCGATCATTGTCGACGGCGAAAACGTTGTCCCCGATGTTCATGCGGTCCTCGATAAGATGGCGGCCTTTGCCAGCCGGGTGCGCGGCGGAGAGTGGAAAGGGCACACCGGAAAAGCGATTCGCAACGTGCTCAACATCGGTATCGGGGGCTCCGACCTTGGCCCCGTGATGGCCTACGAGGCTCTCAAGCACTACAGCGAGCGAGGATTGACGTTCCGCTTTATCTCGAACGTGGACAGCACTGACTTCGCCGAAGCCGTTCACGACCTCGACCCGGCAGAGACGCTTTTCGTCGTCTCGTCGAAAACCTTCACCACCCTGGAGACGATGACGAATGCCGAGAGCGCGCGCGAGTGGTTGCTCAAAGGCTTTGGCGGCGATACACAGGCCGTCGCCAAGCACTTTGTCGCCGTCTCGACCAACAGCGCGAAGGTTTCCGCATTCGGGATCGATACGGCCAATATGTTCGGCTTTTGGGATTGGGTCGGCGGGCGCTACTCGATGGACTCGGCGATCGGTCTCTCGACCATGATCGCCATAGGGCCGGAGAACTTCCGCGCGCTGCTCGATGGATTTCACGAAATGGACGAGCATTTCCGCACCGCGCCCTTTGAGCGGAATCTCCCCGTCCTTATGGGCCTGCTGTCAATTTGGTACAACGAATTTTTTAACGCGCAGACCGTGGCCGTCCTGCCCTACGAGCAATATCTGAAACGATTCCCCGCCTATCTGCAGCAGTTGACGATGGAGAGCAACGGCAAGAGTGTCACGCTGGACGGTCAGAGGGTCACCTACGAGACATGTCCTGTCTATTGGGGTGAACCCGGCACGAATGGCCAGCATTCATTCTACCAACTCATCCACCAGGGCACCCATCTCATTCCGTGCGACTTCTTTGCCTTCACCAAAGCCCTCAATCCAATCGGACGCCACCACGACATGCTGATCGCGAACGTTTTCGCTCAGGCTGAGGCACTGGCGTTTGGCAAGACCGCGGAGGAAGTGAAGGCCGATGGCACGGCGGACTGGCTGGTACCGCATCGCGTCTTTGAAGGCAATCGGCCGTCAAATACCATCCTCGCGGAGGAACTCACTCCCGCGATGCTTGGCAAGCTGATCGCTCTTTACGAGCACAACGTTTTCACTCAGGGCACGGTATGGAACATCAACCCGTTTGACCAGTGGGGGGTCGAGCTCGGAAAGGTTCTGGCCCAGAGAATCATTCCGGAGCTCGAAAGTGCATCGGAGCCTGACCTCCGCCATGATGGCTCCACAAATCATCTGATCCGCCGCTATCGTCAGCTGAAGTAGCTTGGGCTCGTTAACATTTCATCGGACCCGGGTCTCCTGCCTTCAACAGGCTTCGAAGGCAACATCCTTGGGCCCGCGTCTTGAATCGGCGAGGCGCAGTCGCCGGGATCACTGCAGGCGTGAAGAAGTGCGTGATTCCTCCGAACCGCTGGTGGCTGGCTGTTCCGGACGCTGAGAAGCACGAGACCCATGCTTTCACGAATCGCTCTGCTGCTGGCGCCTCTTGCGATTCTCGTAAGCGCGTTTCGGCTTGGCCCGCAGGCTGAGTTCCTCACGGCATTTCTCGCTCTCATCCCTTTGGCTGGTCTTCTGGGAGAGGCGACCGAAGAACTAGCGATTCATACCGGACCCAAGATCGGAGGACTCCTTAGCGCAACGCTTGGGACAATGACCGAGATCATCATCATGTTCGCGCTGTTGCGCTCCGGACAGATTCTTCTTCTGAAGGCATCCATCGTAGGCTCCATTCTGATCAGCCTGTTATTCACGGTGGGCTTCGCGATTCTGCTCGGCGGGATCAGGAACGGAAGGCAGCGATTCGACCGGCAAAGCGTCGGACTCGCGGCGACGACGATGATTCTTGCCGTCGTGGGTTTGCTGGTGCCAACCCTTTTCTCCTTTCTCGTGGAACTGCAGCAGCACTCGCCGATTACCGCGGATTTTAGCAATAAATCAATCGATCAAATCAGCGTGGTCGTCGCAGCGATCCTTTTCTTCCTCTATCTCCTGACCGTCGTCTACCAGCTCAGTGCGCCAGAGGGTGAGTCTTTGGCGCGAGAGCGCTGCGTTTCGAGTCCCGGTAAGGTCCGTTGGAGCATTCGAGGGACGCTCGGCATGCTGGGTATCGCCACGATTGGAATAGCAGTTGTCGGGGAAATCCTGAGCGGCTCAGTGCAACCTTTCGGCGCCAAATTGAACTTGAGCTACCTCTTTCTCGGAGTCGTCATTTTGCCCGTGGCGGGCTCCATTTCCGAGATCCTTGTTTGCGCGAAAACGGCGCGTAACAATCAGGTCGACCTTGCGCTTTCGATTCCGATGAACGGCGCAATGCAGATTCCGCTGTTTGTTGCTCCGATCCTGGTGTTTCTGAGCGCCCTTGGTCCGACACCTTTGACCCTCTATTTCAGCATCGTGGAAGTGATTGCGGTGGCCATTGCCGTGTTGCTCGCGGCTTACATCGCGATTGACGGCGTAACCAGCTGGCTCGAGGGGGCCCAACTCCTCGCGCTTTGGGGAATACTGGCCGTTTGGTTCTACTTTTACGACCCGGTTCCCGAGCTGGTGTTGTAGCTGCGCATCGCTAAACGCGTCTGCAGAGATGTTACGCGCAACCCTGGCTCGGCCCTTTGG
Organism: Terrimicrobiaceae bacterium; assembly: GCA_035719865.1. GTDB lineage: Bacteria > Verrucomicrobiota > Verrucomicrobiia > Chthoniobacterales > Terrimicrobiaceae > DASTFP01. Next base: position 22,722 of record DASTFP010000222.1, read on the forward strand.
CTGGCCCTCCCACCGAGGCCCGCAAGGGGTCAGTCCTATAATTTACATGTTTTGACGGATCAGGTTGCATACTCTTGTGGGGTGGCCCATGGCCAAGCGTTCGGCGATCCATGCGTTGGTCGCTGTCGAGCGCGATCGCAGTTCCCGGGCTATGGACACCTTCCACTTGGCGCTTTTGGAGGCGCTTAGCGCATCCCCATTCGTCTTGCCTGCTCTTCGCAGTAAAGCGGCGAGCGCCCTCTCCCATTTCTCTTCCCGCAGTTCGGCCACTTCCCGCCCTCCCCAACCTCCGGGCTCCTCGAGCTCCGCGTAGATCTTTTTGAGATCCCGCCGGTATTCTTCGGATGCCACTGCCCAGCCCTGACAATACCGCCGGGCCAGCGAGTCCCGCGCGGTGGGGTCACCCTCCGCCGCAAACTCCAATTGTCTCGCGTATTGTCCCATCCCCGCGACAGAGTCAGGAAACTCCAACGCGGAAAGAAAGCGCCCTCTGGTGAGCGGCTCTGGCGGCCTCCGCTGGAAGAATTTCGGATAACTGGAGCGCTCATACTCGCGCAACTCCGCCACGCTCACGATCCCCGTACGCACTGGATTGAGGTGAATGTAATTGACCAACCCCAAAAGCGGCCGGCCCTCCTCGATCACCAGGCTCTTGTATCGAGACTGAAAAACATGTCCGCGCTCGCCCCGAAAGGCGTTGAACCGGATTCCGAAGGTGCCCTGCAACCAGCGCATCCCCTCCACCAAGTTCGCCTCGGGAGTTTCCAGCGCCAGGTGGTAATGGTTCCTCATGATCACGTAGGCATGGAGTATCCACCCGCACTTGGCGCAGGCCTCGAAAAGTGTCCTTTCAAAGGCCTCGGCAGCCCTCTCCTCAAAAAGCTCCTTGCGGTAGTTGCCCCGGCTGATCACATGGTAGATGGCTCCTGCAAACTCCAGCCTCGGCTTCCTTGCCATCTCGCCACCTCATCTCGTTGGCTTCACATGGTCAAGATGTATTTTATAGGACTGACCCCTTTCGTCGAGTCTGTGCCCTGGCCGTTTGGTTCTACTTTTACGACCCGGTTCCCGAGCTGGTGTAGCTGCGCACCGCTAAACACGTCTGCAGAGATATTACTCGCTAACCCTAACTCGTTCCTTTGGCTGGCCCTCCACGTGAGGCCCTCTGTGCACAAAGACGGCCGGCGCCTAGCTTTCGACTACGCGGAGCTCAATCGGATCGACTGCCAAATCGCGCAAATCGTGCTCGAAAATCTCCCGGCTCACCGTGCGTTTAATGTCAGCAAGCGAGCGATGCTTGCGTCGGAGGACCTCCCTTAAGGAAACCACATGGGGCCGACCGCTGCCCGCTTCGAGCCTCAAACTCTCTGTCATGAGACGGCGCAGCCGGTAAAATGGCAGATAGTTCTCTGCCTCCAGCCGCTCACGACAGCAAAGAAATAAGTCCAGCGTCTCGTCCCAGTTCTTGCCTTCAAGCAACTGTTGCCGCAGGTCCAAAAGCATGTCCCAAGTCTCCGCCGGCGTGCTGCGAAACAAATCCTCTACGATCCGCGCGGCATCGTTCCGCCAGGAATTTACAACAAGATTCTCCGACTTGAGCGAGCAACTGGACATTGTGTCAGAATACATATTTGAGACTGATTCGCAAGAGCATGATTCACGCAGGGCGAATGAAGTGAGCCTGAATGCCCCGACAGGGAGGGGGCATGGCCTTGCAACGGCTAGAGATTCTTCAAGAAGCTCTTGAGCATCCAGAGCGTCTTTTGGTGCACCTGGATCCTGCCGATGATAAGGTCTTGAGTCTCGAGGTCATCTGCGGCTCCGGCTGCCTGGCGGAGCGTGTGAGCATCCTGCAGCACAATCTCATGGCACTCAATGAGATGGGCAACGAAATCCTTGGCGGGGATTGACTCGACCGCCAATTCCTGGATCCGGGAGCCTTTCGCCAGTTTCTGAAGTCCGCCTACCGCCAAGTTGTCCAACGCGCGTACTCGCTCCGCGATTTCATCAATTGCACCAAAGAGTTCCTCGTATTGTGTTTGAAAAGCGGCGTGAAGCTGGAAGAAATTAGGTCCCTCGACGTTCCAGTGTGCGAGATGCGTTTGGGCCATCAGAGCGTAGGAACCGGAAAGAACGGTTTGGAGGCCTTCGATCACTTCATTGGATTTCTGCTTGATCGCTGTTTGTGTGCTCATGGTGATTGACGCTAGCGCCGTCAACGGGCTTGCGCAACCGGGCATTCCTCTGTTCGTTTCCGCATGGCCAAAACCCTGTGCGACTGGTCGAAAGGCAAGATTGAAAAGCACGCGGATAAACTGCTCGAACTCGTTCGGGAGCCGAGTTTCTTCTGCCGTAAGTGCGCCCGCGTGGCCAACACACCTAAGGTGCTCTGCGAACCGCGCAGATTGCCGGCTACCGCATCCGTGGAAAACGATGCAGCCGGGTTCGATCAGGGCTCCAAGGAAAACACGGCCGGGAGTGACGCGAAGGTGAATTCCAGCTAATTGGTTGGCCAAGCTCTACAGGTTCGCGCACGATTTTTCTGAAAGACACTCGCTTTACTTCCTGCATCTCCCTCTTACTTCTGCCTTCAAACCATGCCTTATCTCTTTCTTAAAGACGCCCATAGCCTCCTGCGCTGGATCGTAATAATTGCCTGTCTCTGGGCGCTGGCGCGCGTCTGGAGCGGATTCTTCGGACGCGCAGAATGGTCAAAAAAAGATCAAACCGCGGGATTGATCTTCACTTCTGTCCTTAATCTGCAGCTTCTTCTCGGACTCGTCCTCTACGCGATTAGTCCGATTACCCGCTCCGCGCTGGAAAATTTCGCCGGAGCCATGAAAGACAGCGTGCTCCGTTTCTACGCGGTTGAGCATCTGGCCGGTATGCTTCTCGCAGTCGTGATTGCTCAAATTGGATATTCCATCTCCAAACGTGCAGCGACGGACCGCGGGAGATTTCTCAGGGCCGCAGTTCTCTATTCGATCGCAGGCTTAATAATCCTGGCGAGCATACCTTGGCCGTTCATGAAATATGGGCGTCCTCTTTTCCCATCTTTCGGCGGTTGAAAGACTTGAAGATGCATGGCCTTGCATCTAGCTTGAGTTGAACCGGAGAGGAGCTGATGATGAAGACAAAATTCTTGCTTGTCTTGGCGCTTTTGTTGTTCGCGATCGTTGATGCGAGTCAGGCTGGAGGACGATGCGGACGCTGGGGTGGCGGCGGCTGGGGTGGCCGTGGGTGGTATGGTGGCGGTGGTTATTGGGGCGGCGGCCCATACTGGGGCGGCGGATGGGGCGGATGGGGGCCCTCGTTCAGCGTCGGCTTCGTCGCGCCCGTGCCGGTCTACCGGACCGTTTATGTTGAGAGACCATCCTATGTCACCTACTCCGCTCCCAGGCTCTACCGCGCGCAAGTGCGCCTTTCCAGGATGGGCTATTATCCGGGTCCCCTTGATGGGGCCTTTGGACCCATGACGAGTCGAGCTATCCGCAACTATCAGGTTGACTACGGACTCCCCGTGACCGGCCGCCTCGACTATCGCACCCGGGCAAGCCTCGGGGTCTGAGAAAGTAAGAAGGATGCAATTAAGAATTAAGAACTGAATCCTTCTTAATTTTTCCTTCCTCCTTCATCCCTGTTTAGAAGGTGCCCATGTACTGGGCCGTGTAAGTATCAAAGCGCGCAACGGTTCCCGGTTTCGGAAGGCTGAGGACTGCGTAGCAGTCGGTGCCGACGATCTCTTGTGCCTGGGTATCCCAAATCATGACGCAATAAACCTTG
>DASTFP010000223.1:0-7243 GCA_035719865.1 Terrimicrobiaceae bacterium
CCATACGCCAGGTTGTTGGCCAAATCCGTATACTGCTCGATTGTGCTCTCAGTGAAGGCATCGGTCTCCCCGTCGTAGAGGGCTAGTGCTCCGAACGCCTCGCCGTGCGACAGAAGGGGCAGGGCGATGGATGACGCATAATGACGATCGAGCGCCTCAGCTCGCCAGAGGGCCATGTTGGGATCGGAAAGGATGTCCATGGTCCAGGAGGTCTCGCCCGTCCGGATCGCGGTGCCCATAGGTCCGCGTCCCCTTTCGGTCTCCGCCCACGTGATGTCGATGCGTTCGAGGTAGCCGGCTTCGTATCCGGCTTGAGCCACTGGGCGAACCGTCTTTGCCTCGTCCATTTCGCGGTAACCGACCCAGGCCATCCGAAGGCCGCCGACATCGACGAGGATCCTGCAAACCGAGCGCAGGAGCTCGTATTCCTCGGTAGCACGAACGAGAGCTTGGTTGCATTGATACAGGGTTTGCAGCGTGCGGTTCAGCAATGCCAGCTTCTCCTCTGCCCGCTTGCGCTCAATGCCTTGCGCCAGAGTGTCAGCCACCAACTCGAGCGCTTCGAGAGTATCCTGGCCCAGAAATTTCCGCGCGAAGAGCGCCAGCACACCAACCAGGCGCCCTTCCACGACGAGGGGGTATCCGGCGAAAGAGATCAGCTTTTGCTGCCTGGCCCACTCCAGACGAGTTATCCGATTGTCGTTCAGTAAGTCATTTGTGAGGTAGGGCTCGCGCTCCTGCGCTATCAGGCCAATTTCCGACTCGCAAACCGGAACGCCGGATTCCTCCTCTTCGGGGCGGGTGGGGAATCCTGCGCTGGCCTGCTGCTCCAGCACGTTCCGTCTCTCGTCGAGCGTCCATATGCGGGCGAAAGCGCCACCGAGGTCGCGCACCACAGCCTCGACGCTGAGTTGCAGCATCGTTTGCAAGGCATTTTCAGGCCCGCTGGAGAATGCTGCATGGATATCTGCTCTCAAAGCCGCCTGGCGTGCGCCCCTGGCTTGCAGGTCTTCTGCCTGCCTCGACGCGGTGATGTCCGTGGCGATACCGCAGACCGCGTAGGGCTGCGTCAACCGGTCCCGCAGCAGGAACTTCACCACGACGTAGTGTCGCTCGTCCTCCGCCGTCGGGACGGCTTCCTCGAATTGGATGGGCATGCCCGTTTTGATCACGTCTCGGTCATTGGCCCGCAAAGTTTCGGCGACATCACGAGGATGAATGTCGAAATCCGTCTTGCCGTAGATTTGATCGCGCCTGACACCAAATCGGCGTTCATACTCGCGATTGACCAGGATGTAGCGTAGCTCGAGGTCCTTGACGAAAATGACGGCTGTAGTGTTATCCAGAATGTCCTGTAACCGCTGTTCGCTCGCGCGAAGCGCCTCCTCGGCCCGTCGCCGCCCCCCGATCTCCGCCAGCAGGTCGTTGCTCTTATTCTCAGACTGTGTGCCCTGCTCTTTCACTCTGTAAGTGGTAAAGTTCTCGAAGTCCCTGGTCAGGATCTTATTTAAGGCTGCGGACGCGGGGACTCGCGGCGCAACCGCCATTGACACCCGGCCCTCTGGTGAAGAGTAGCTCTGGATCCCGAAAGTCGCTGAAGAGACCGCTCGTAAGCTGGAATGTATTCAAGCGCCGCGACTTTCGCAAACCAAGGCACTCAATAAAATCGCGACTCTCGAAGATCTCCGAAGTATTGAGGCGGCCGGCGGCAAAGCTTCAATTCGAAGCTCCACATTGCCCTCGTCAAGGACCCGGGAAAATGAAAATCACCGACGCGACCGTGGATGTCGCCATATACCCCTGACCTCGAGTTAGCCTCAAATCCAATTCGCTCCCGCCGTCGCCGTCGTCTCCGCCATCGGTGTGCGACCCAGGCTCAACAGCCCCCTGGACACCTATTACGAACGTTCGTGAACTGATCCAATCACGAAAATCATTCGGAAGTTGTTTTGTTTTCATTCAGCTTCTTTCCCTCGCGAAGCCAAAGACCGGTGAAACAGGGATTCCCCCTATTGTCGCGCTACGGCGAGCCGTGGCCTATGGAAACTCAATTGTGAACAAAGCCTGGCCCAAGATCCGATCCCATCATGTTGGTAGATTAATATTGGCGCTTTAGGCCCCGTTTTCACAAAACATTCTGTAGTCCATTCGCTGACTCACGTAAATGGGCCGAAAGATCCATCGGCCAAGGCTGGGTCGCTAACCCATTGCTGGCAACAGACGGAAAGCCGAATTCGCAAAAAGAGCATAACGCACTGCCGGAGAACCCTCAGAACCTGAGAGGCAAAAGTTCCGGCGCAATCGCGCTCCTCACTTTGCAGCCTCCAGTTAAATACTGTATATACACCTATATGTCGTCTAAAACCTCTCCGTTCCAGGCCTGTCGCAACTGCTCATGTTCCGCGCTTCGCCGTGCGAGCCGCGCAGTGACTCAGCATTATGAAGCATGTTTCCGGGGCACAGGTCTCCGCGCAACTCAATTCACATTGCTTGCCTCCCTGGCTCAAACAGGTCCGCTGCCGATAAGCTTGTTAGCCTCAAGCTTGGGACTCGAACGAACGTCGTTGACCAGAAACCTTCGACCTCTGGAGAAAAGGGGCTTGGTGGAGACTGTGACAGATGACGATCGTCGGATTCGGCGCATCAAAATTACCAAGCGCGGAGAAGTCGTTGCCCTCGAGGCACTCGGCGCCTGGAAACGGGCGCAATCCAGTGTCGGAGAGGTTCTGCGCCGTTCAGACATTCGGGATCTGCTCGCTCCCGCCAATGACTAGTTTTATTTGTCTTTTCGAAATAAGAGTGTATATACACTTATATGAAACTGGATTTGCTGGCTGCAATTGGACTGACGGCGTGCGCCGCGGTTGCGATTTCTGCTTGGCCATCGGACTCGGACAGAGCCCTACTGCGCGAGTCCGGCTTGCCGCCCTATTCTTTGGGTGGTTCCTTCTTGTGACCGTGTTGGCAGCGGCGGACGCCCTGCATTATCAGCACGGGACCGGAATCCTGGGGCTTGGCGCGGCAGTCGTGCTTCCGCTCGCCATTCTCTTCATCACTGGACTTCGGTCCGCTGCGGCGCAGCGGGCGATGCTAGCCATTCCGTTGTGGCTCCTGATCGGCGTAAATTCCATCCGCGTCCTGGGCGTCTTCTTTGTGACCCTCCACGCGGCAGGACGATTGCCGGCCCCTTTTGCTCCAACCGCGGGCTGGGGTGATATTATGGTGGGTCTCGCTGCCGGGCCGCTCGCATGGTTTGCGTTTAGAAGGATGTCAATGGCACGCCCGGCAATCTGGATCTGGAATGTCTTTGGGCTGGTAGACTTGATTGCTGCGATAGGGTTGGGAGTGACCTCGTCGCCGGGGCCCCTGCGATTGATCTTTGCTGAGCCCGGAACGTCTCTGATGACAACCCTTCCCTGGTTGCTGATTCCAGGATTCCTTGTTCCATTACTCGCTTGGACACATCTTGTCATCTTCTACCGCCTCGCCAAGGATCCGATTCAGCGCGCCTCGCACGTCGAACAGCCTGATTTCAGGAAGGTGCTGTCGAACCAGGATTAGGGCACTCGAATGCACGAGCCCGTGAAAAACAGGACACGCGCCGAGCATCCGTAGACGGATGCAGACGAACGAGCAGACTAGCGCGGGAGTTGGGGCGGCCACGCCTGGCGATGGGTTCGGAAGTTGATGAGTATGCGCAGGTGAGGCGCCAAATACCTTCCACAATCTTGTTGGAGGGGCAGACTCGTCCACACCCGCGAAAGGGGTTTCCCTCCATCAGGGAAAAAGCCATCTCAGGCACGTTGCAGCGCAATCAGACGGGGCTTGATTCACGCTCTGTGAAACATATTCTCGTTTGCGTTGCAGATGCGGGTAGCTCTCGGATTTCGGAGAATACGAAGAGAGCTTGGAAAACGCCCTCCACGCAGGTGACATCATGACGCATGATCAAGCGACAGCAGCGCTAGCCGAGCTCACTTGGTCCTGGCAGGTAACGCCTCGCTCCTCCAGCGAGCTTTTGGCGGACGCACGGCGGACGCTCGCTCTCGCGCTGCTTGCTGACCAGACGGAGCAGATGATCCAGGACCGCGGGCCGCCTCCGGTTGCAGACGACCCTTCGCTCTTCAATCTCTGCGCGCTTGCGGTTGCCGGGGCGGCCCTCGATCTCGGCCCAGGGACGCCGCCGCCGTGGCGGGCATTCGCGCGTTCCATTCCGATTCGCACCCACCTGGATCCCGCCTCGACGCCGGCGTGGGCGGCTGGCCGCGCCCGGGCGAAAAGCGCTGGCCCGTTCGCCGCCTTTGGCGGGTTCGACTTCTGGGTCGATTCCTACGAACCGGTCTCCTATCTCCAAGTCTCCCGCGCAGCCGGGGGTTCGCCGTTCCTTTTGATTCCCGCTGAATCCGATGGACCTGGGGCGCAGCGGAGCGAACTCCTCAGCGGGACTGTGTGGATCCGAGCCTCGGAATTCGCCGCAAACGCTCCGGATGGCTTTGTGGGGCTCCGTATCCTGGGTGGTTTTCTGGAAATTGATGGCCCGCTCGAAGATCCGCAAGTCGGCTTCACCCTTGAGCTTGATCTGAATCGCCCGGTCCAGGCCGGTCCCGGGACGACTCGCGCGACGCTTCCCGGCCGCGTGACGCTCCGAATCGCTCCCGGCGGGGTCGAAATGGAGGAGTTGTCGGAGGCTTCGCTCGATCTCAACGCGGGCACTTTCGTCTTCACCCAGTCCGACGACCCGCCCCGATATGAGCCGGCACTCAACTCCATTCTAATTCCGCTCAAATCGCAACCGGGCCTACTCACCCTGGGCGATCTCGAATCGCCGCTCCACGCGGTCGCCGGCAGCGCCAAGATCAGCACGGGAGCATGGACGCTGCCCGTCACTGAAGCCGGTGCAGACTCGCTGGGAGAGGCGTCCGGTGCCGGCTCGCTGGCTCTTGTACTCGGCCCGGGTCTCACGGCGACTTGGCGGAATCTGGCTGGTGAACCCATTCGCTTGAAGAGCGCTTTTATCGAAGCGTCGCCCGGCCTGTTGGCGGTCGTTGCGCCCGATGCCGCAAGCCGCCGCAGCCGCCATCATTTCCTGCTCTGGCTCGAGGGTGGAGGAGATAGTTACCGCCGCTCGTCGCTGGAGGCAGCGTTTGAGGAGCCTCATACCATCAAGCTCTTAAGCTCACATGAGGGTATCGACGCCGTGCTCGTCTCGGCCAGTGTGGCGGCGCACCTCGACCAACCGCGTTACGCCGATGGCAGCCGGCCTGCCTTCCGCGCTGTGAACGCCGCGTTGCGCCTGTTCGAAGATCCGGCCGGGACAACTCTGCAAGTTTCCGCAGCCGCTCTTCCCCGCCCCGGTGGCGTCGGGCGTGCGCCCAGGATGTCGCCGCTGGCACTCGCCAATGCCCTGCTGCGGACTACGCCGGCGCAGACGCTTTCTCTCTCGGGACGCATCGCGCAACAGTCATCGGTTCCCGCCGGCACGCTCGTTCTCAGTTACGGGCTGTTCGGGCTCCTTCCGATCCTGCCCGATCCTTACGCTTCGAATAGCGATGTGCTCCCATTGGAAACGGGCAGCGCGCCCCCTGCCGCTGTCTTTGCATCTCTCACCTGGAGCAGCGTTGCTTCCCCGAACCTCGCGGTCTTCGCGGTGCCGCTTCCCGGCCACGGCATCGCGCAGAGCGCCGGGCTGCGAGATCTGCTGCCGCCGCCGCTTGCCTCGGCGCCTTCCCGCTCCGACGATCCGGGATCGGAGCGGCTGCGCGAAATCTTCAACGAGACGCTCGGCCTCGCCGGGCGCGAAGCACTTGCGCTCCTCGACGTCTCGACCAATGCCGATCAGCTCGGTGTCGGCATGGCATTCCGAAATCACCGACTCCAAGGTCCGCCGGAGATTGCGATTCGAGGACTCGACCTCGCCGCGCCGGGCCTGAACGTCCGCGTCTTGATGCTGCCCCAGGTGCAGTGGGAGCCGGTGGTGACGCCGCCGAACCCGGCCGCCCCTTTTCCCGAGAAGCTGTTCTCGCTGAACGATGGCGGACCGGCGCTCATCGGCGCCAATAGTGTCAAGCTGGTGCCGGTCGCGCCTATCCCTGCGGCCGAGGAGTTGCTTCACGCCATTCGCGATCCGGAGCGGAGCGGCGCCCTGCTCTTCACGCTTCCCTTTGGCATCAAAGCCGTGGTCCGAATCATCGCGGAACGTTTGGGGCCGTTCGACTTTCTCGAAACCGTCCGTCTTCTTTCGAACCGTCCCGAATTTGGCCCACTGCTCGGCGCTCGGCAATTCCGGCTGGAACCTGGCGGCGTGATCGCGTCCGAAGGCATGCCGCTGCCAGGGGCGGCCATTCAGACGCGCAATGCCATCGACCCGCTCGGACCTGGACGTTTCAGCGTCCTGGACAACCGGCCCAGCAACAATGTTGGCACTACGCGCGACACCTTCAACAATACCTTTGGGCCCGACGGCACGCGGCCGGGCGTCCCTCTCAGCCAGGTGGATCTTTCCGGCTACGGGGAGAGCTGCTTTTCGCTTTGGACGGACAAGCACTCTCCTCCCCCCAAAATCTCTGAGGTGCGCTTCGACGTTCTAATCGGTCGGACGGCCTATGAAGTGGTCCAGGAGATGAGCATCCTGTGGCCGTGGCAGGCGATTGTCGTTCGAACCATCACCATGGAGCGGAGGGCGAATGCCCGCGTCCTCCGCTTCGATAGCGGATGGGTTGCCGCCACTCCCGGGGTTTTTCGGATGCCGGGATTTCCCGATGTCTGCCATCCGGGAGTGATCAAGGGCCTATACAACATTCGCGGCATCCGTGAGATGGAACCGGGCATCCGGCCGGCGGAAGCGCCCGGGACGCTGTTTACCTCCGTACGCTTCGACGCTGACGCCGCAATCGAAAACGTGGTCGCCGGGCAGCGCGGCCAAGGCGTGGACGAGAATGGCGAACCGGTGCAGTTCGTCCCCGTGCAGCACATGCTCGGGTTCGTCCAGCGACTTCCGCTGGGTCAACTGCTCACCCCCGGGGAACTTGCGGCTCTCTTCAAGGACCAAGGCGCCATCGGCGGACCGATCGACTGCGAGATCGACATCGGGCGCTCCGGCCTGCGGATGCGCGTCTCCGGCATCTTCGCCGAAGCCGCCGGGCCTGCCGTTTTCGCCGTGGCCGCGCGCGGCATGCCGAAGCTGCCTGACAAGGGCCAGTGGAGCCTCACCCGCACGGCGAACGCGAACAATGGTGCCGAGGAA
>DASTFP010000224.1:0-10194 GCA_035719865.1 Terrimicrobiaceae bacterium
GTCTTCTCCAGATACGCCACCGTTCGGTCTTTTTCTCTCGGTATCGGAATTTCTCCGGGCCCAACCCAGCCCTCAGGATGCTCCGTGACCGTGTAGAAGATATTGACGATTTCATTCGGCTTCAGACCGCTTGCCGTGCGAACGACCGCCGTCGTCAGCGCGATAAGATGAACTCTTTTCTGGGTCGGGGCTTCGCCGGGTTCCACATCGACCCGCAAAACCTCTATCTGAACATGCTCCGGCGCCTTCGCTTGCATTGCCTCGTAAGCCGAAGGAGGAAGTTCTGCATATGCCACCGGCATCAGGAGAAAAATCAGGATAACGCGAAAAGACATGCCTGCTTTTATCTAACAGGTTATCCAGGGTGCGTAAACGAGCAACAGATCGGGGTCTCGCCTCTCCCGTGACGGCAACCCTCAAGGCTCACTAGGCCCTCCTTCAGTTTCCAGCCCGCGACTCACTGATGAAGTCTCTGACCGCCGATTGAATCTGAGAGGCGAGGTCAACCTTTGCCTGCACGAAACGCGGCTTGAACCACGGGAACATCCCGAGAAGATCGTAAGTAACCAGGATCTGGCCGTCACAACCTCGTCCGCTCCCTATTCCGATGGTGGGTACGCGCGTCTTCCGAGAAATGCCCTCGGAGACCGGAGGCGAAACCAATTCCAGCACAATCCCAAATACCCCCGCAGCATCCAGCGCCATCGCATCTTCCATAAGTTGCTCGGCCTGCTGCGGTGTCTTTCCCTTAATCCTGTATCCACCCTCTTCCTTCACCCTCTGTGGCAGCATTCCAATGTGACCGAGAACAGGAATTCCCTCGTCGAGAATCGCCCGGATCACGGGTAGCAATTCTTCTCCACCCTCCGCCTTGACGCCCTTGGCCCCTGCCTCCACCAATCTTCTCGCGCTTCGCACTCCCATGGCGTCACTCTCCGTGCTGTGAGCCGGAAGATCCGCAATCAACAATGTCTTGCTGACGCCCCGCGCAACGGCCCTCGTGTGATACGCCATATCGTCCAACGTCACCTCGGTCGTGTCAGCATGACCCTGGACGACCATGCCCAATGAATCGCCAACCAAAAGGAAGTCCAATCCCAAATCATCGAGCAATCGTCCCATCGGATAGTCGTATGCAGTAAGCGCCGCGAACTTCCAGGATTTCTGCTTTTGCGAAATGAAGGAGGCCGCAACAGGATGTATCTCCTTCTTATTAGTAACAATATTCCCCATATGTCTTGTCACAAAACGCTTATGTATTCAGATACTTCTTCGTTAGTTCGGAGATTATTGAGGAGTTGCCGGACGTTTCTTGTGAATCTGGGAAGAACCAAATCCGGCCTTATGTCCGACAACGGTTGGAGTACAAAGCGGCGCCGGGATAGCCCGGGGTGGGGTATGGTCAGGTTGGGTTCAGCGAGCACGATGTTGTCGCAGTAGAGCAGGTCGATGTCGATTGGGCGAGGGCTGTTTCTCGGCAAGGCGTTCGCACGACCAAGCTGCGATTCGATACTCTTGAATCTCAGGAGGAGCTGCTGTGGTGATAGTTCGGTACAAAGTTCGAGTGCCGCGTTGAGGAAAGGGGAAGAGCCCGGCGGGCAGTCCACTGGTGAGGTCTCATAAACTTTGGAGCAGAGAACGGGCTGCCTTTCTGATTGAAGGCCGAGGAGCAGGCGGCGGGCTTCTCGGAGATGAGCAAGGCGGGGCTCGATATTCGAACCGAGTGCGACTCCGGCGCGCATTCTTTGCCATGAGGGTCCCTAAGGAGAGCACCCGCAGCTAACGTGGCGTTTCATCTCAAGCCCAGAACATCTTGCATATCATAGAGACCGGGAGGCTGATGCTGCGCCCACTTGGCCGCACGGAGCGCCCCCTTCGCGAAAGTCTCGCGGCTCGACGCGCGATGCGTGAGTTCGACCCGCTCACCGGGAGAGGCATAGATAACGGTGTGATCGCCGACGACATCACCGCCCCTCAAGGCATGCATCCCAATCTCCGTTCCTGTCCGCTCACCGATCATCCCTTCGCGCCCGTGGCGAATGTCGCTCTGATCGTTCAGACCGCGAACTTCAGACAGAATCTCCGCGAGGCGCTTGGCCGTTCCGCTCGGCGCATCCTTTTTCAGACGGTGATGCATCTCAATAATCTCGAGATCGAACTCAGGGCCCAGAATCTCAGCAGTCTTTCGAGCGAGCCAGAAGAGCGTGTTGACTCCCGCGCTGAAATTCGGAGCGAAGACGATGGGAACCTCGCGCGCTGAATTCTTCACGCTTTGGCGCGTGGAGTCGTCCTGACCCGTTGTGCCGATAACCAGAATTTTGCCGGATTGCGCGCACATTTGAGCAACCGAGGCCGTCGCCTCGGCATGCGAAAAATCTATGACCACCTGGCAACCCGCGAGGTAGGAAGCGAGATCGTCCCCGATGTCAACCTGGGCAGTCACTTGGAGCTCGGAATCCGCAACCGCACAAGAGGCGACGGTTTGGCCCATTCGACCCTTCGCGCCGTTGATGAGAAGTTTGAGCGGGGTCATACAGGTATTCGGTCGCTTGACAAGGTCTGGTTAAGCCCGTTCCGCGCGCCGTGTATTTTCACAGGAGCTTCATTGCGGAGAGAGTCGAACGCAATTTATCCTTGTTGGAATCGCTCATCTCGCAGAGGGGCAGGCGCACCTCGGAGCTCAAGGCTCCCCGGAGGGAGAGCGCGAATTTAATCGGAACCGGATTCGGCTCAACAAAAAGGTCCTTGAAGAGGCGATAGAATCGTCGATGGGCGTCCACGGCCTCCTGCGCGCGTCCCGCCCGCCAGGCGCCAACCAAGCCCGAGACCTCTCGGGGAATCAGGTTTGACGCGACGCTGATCACTCCGACGCCGCCGGCGCTCAGAAATGACAGGGTGAGAGAATCGTCACCCGAGAGGATTTCAAAGGCGTCGGGCACCACTTGCCGAAGCTGACTCACGCGTTCTACCGAGCCTCCGGCTTCCTTGATGCACACGATGCCCGGGCAATCGTTCGCAAGACGCACAACAGTCTCCACGCCGATCTCAATTCCGCAGCGGCCGGGAATACTGTAGAGCACGATGGGAATCCTGACCGCTTCCGCAATCGCGCGGTAGTGGCGATAGAGGCCTTCCTGCGAAGGTTTGTTGTAGTAGGGGGCCACAACCAGAGCCGCGTCGGCTCCGAGCTTTTCTGCCTCCCCAGTTAGAAAAATCGCCTCCTTGGTGGAGTTTGAGCCGGTGCCGGCTATTACTTTGCAGCGACCTTTGGCGGTCTCGATCGCGACTTGAATCACTTCGGTGTGCTCCTCGAAGGTGAGGGTAGGAGACTCCCCGGTGGTACCCACGGGGACAATTCCCTCCACGCCTCCATCAATCTGGGATTCGATCAGGCCCCGAAAGGCCTCGCGATCGAAGGCTCCGTCGCGAAAAGGGGTAACAAGGGCGGTGTATGTGCCGGCGAATGACATGGAACGTCCAGATCTACAGCGAAATCAATCCATCGAAAACAAAATCCGCCGGCCCCGTAAGAGTGACATTCTGGAGACCGCTCGGGGAGCTTTCAAACCCCACCAGGAGCGTATCCCCGCCGCGTACCCTCACGTGGACGGGCGATGACGCCTTCGAGCGAATATGATGAAGCAAAGCCGCCGCGCAGACGCCTGTGCCGCAAGCGAGCGTCTCGCCTTCGACGCCGCGCTCGTAGGTGCGAATCGCAATGGTGTCCTGCGCGATGACCTGCGCAAAATTCGCGTTGGTTCCCTTGGGTGCGAATGCGGGATGATTGCGAAGCGCAGCGCCGTCCCTTGGCACATCAACCGTCTCAACGTTCTCCGAAAAGATCACCGCATGCGGGACGCCCGTGTTGATAAAATGAACCTCCAAAAGATTCCCGTTGATCTCCAGGGTCGCCGGCCGTCGCCAGGAGTGGGGATCGCTCATGGCGACACAAACCTCGTCGTCGGGGAAGGAAGCGCGGATGATGCCAGCTTGGGTCTCGAAACTAAGCTTTTCCTTGGCGGGCCCGAATCTGCGGGCGAACCGAGCGAAGCAACGAGCTCCATTCCCGCACATCTCCGCCTCGCTTCCATCGGCGTTGTAATAGCGCATCCGAAAATCTGCCCCTTGCGAAGCCGTCTCAACCGCGAGAATCCCGTCAGCACCCACACCACGATGGCGGTCGCAAAGCCATGCAATGCAGGAAGCATCCAGGGAAAGCTTACCGTCCCGATTGTCGAGCATGATGAAATCGTTGCCCGCGCCATTCATCTTGGTGAAGGAAAGTTGCATTCGCGCGAAAGCTAGGCGGACTTTGTGGCCTGCACAAGGGGTCGAACGAAATCGTGAACATGTTCGGCCAAGCCGGAGGATCTCGCTCTCTCGGCAATTCGCCGGACAATCGCACTCCCGACCACCACCGCGTCTGCCTCTCTGGCCACCGTGGCTGCCTGCTCAGCCGTCGAAATCCCAAATCCCACAGCAATTGGAAGCGACGTGTGTTTGCGAAGTTCGCCGACTTGCGCCGCTATGCTCTCCGATAGCTTGCTCTGCTCGCCGGTTACTCCTTCGCGGGAAACGTAGTAAAGGAATCCTCGGCCCGTGGAGGCGATCTGCGCCATACGCCCGGGGGGAGTCGTCGGCGCGACAAGACGGATCGCGTCCAAACCACCCGAAGAAAGAAGGTCGCAGTTTTGCTCCGCCTCATCGGGAGGAAGATCCAAGATAAGGAGCCCATCCGCGCCGGCCGCGGCGGCATCGCCGAGAAACCTCTCGAATCCGTAACAATAAATCGGATTCAGATAGCTAAAAAGCACCAGCGGAAGCTCTGAACGCGCCCGAAACTGGCGCACGAGCTGCAAGGAAGCCGACACGGTCATGCCTGCCGCAAGCGCCCTGCCAGAGGCCGCCTGGATTGTTGGACCATCAGCGAGGGGATCCGAGAATGGAATGCCGAGCTCTATGATATCGACGCCGGCGGATTCCAGGGCACGAGCAACAGCCAGGGTCGACTCCAGGGAGGGATCGCCTGCCGTGACGTAGGCGATAAAACCGCACACTCGCCGAGCGGCAAGTTCCTCAAATCGACGCGAAATTCGTCCAATATTCACGGAATACCACAGAGAACACAGAGAACCACGGAGTCCCACAAAAAAATGGTCCGCCTCTCGACTACTCCGCCGCGCTTCTCGACGGATCGGAACCAAGTCAAATCGCGCAATATGTTGTTCCGAGGTTGTTCACAAGCACCGAACTGCCTGCAGCTCAATAGAGTATTTATAACATCATATAATATATGTCATATATATTTGCGAACTGTGGCGCGTGAGAAGACGCCCCGGACCCCTCCCGTTACTGGAAGTGCGCGGAAATTGGATTGCCGCTGGTCGGGCAACTACGGTTTCACCGTCACTTACACTACCATCCCATATTGACAATCGCTCCTCGGGTAACTCAACAATCAGGACCCGCTTCGACAATAGTGTCGCGTAAACATCTCCCCGTACTCGTCTTGTCCGCCCCGCATGCCCGTGACAACGGTCATCCGAGTCTCCTGCGCCGACCCAGTGGCCACTTCTGCGTCACTCCTCTTCCGCAGCCCAGTAATAACTTCGGCTCGTCGCTTCGATATTTGAATTTATCTTTCATATGTTGAGTTATGTAACTACTTTATGTTTAGAATGATATAGTTATTTGTTACTCCTATTTTATTTGCGTGGCTTCGGACACACCAAGGTTGGTTTCCCGCCGAAATTATGGGGTTCAGATCCCAAGGCGCCACTGAGCGAACCGCGATGTGCGCATGCGCGCACGCCGATGACAGTCTTGGGATGTTCTCATTCTGTCCGCGCGAGTTGCGCTGCGAGCTACACCTTCAAGTTTGCGGGAATCGTTCGCCCACAACCGATCAGGGAAAAATGATTGGAGGGTTGCGTGATGGTCGTCCAGTAGGGACTGTCTGTTTTTCCCTGCTCCGAACCTGCACCATATGGTAAGGAGCAAGAGTTGTGTCCTGGAGAATAGCCGACGTTATCGATTTTGAGTGGTTCCTGGCGGAGGACGGCGATCTTGATGATTCGGCGCTGCGGGCTCGTGACCGCCAGATCTTCGGGAAGATCTCTGCAACCGGCCAGAGTCAGAACCGCAAGGAAATTTTCCGGTCCTGGCTGGAGGCGCGGCGGGGCCAGAGCTCGGAGGCGCCGCCGCCAGGTGAACATTTTCTCGCGGCCTGGCAGACCCTTGGCGCGCTGTCCGCTGCGGCTGGCATCGCGCTGGGAATCAGTGTCGCCGCGGCCGTGCTGTTGACCTATCGAGGCGACGAACCTGTGAATGTTGGCTGGTTCTTTGCCTGCACGGTGGGCGTGCAATGGTTGATCCTGACCGGGGTTTTTGCGATCTGGCTCTTGCGGCGGACCACGCACCTCCTCGAGGGGTTTCATCCCTTGCGTACGCTGCTTTCCGCATTGCTTTGGTCGCTGAGCACCGCGTTTCATCGCCTTCCCGGCGAGCGACGGGAGCGCATTCGGGCGAAGCTGATGGGAATTCGTCGCCGGAGCGACGTCTTTAGTTTGATGGTGTGGCCGCTGTTGATGATCACTCAAATTTTTGGCGTCTTTTTCAACGTCGGTGTGCTTATAGCCCTCTTATTGCCATTGGGCCGGGACGTTGCCTTCGGCTGGCAATCGACGCTTACGACGAGCCCGGAGGCAGTCTACAAGCTGGTTTCTTCGGTAGCTGCGCCGTGGTCCTTCCTTCCCAACCCACATCCGACTGCCGAGCAAGTCATCCAAAGCCGGTTCTCGTACAGCGAGGGAATTCACTCTCTTTCGTTGCCGGCGATGACCTCCTGGTGGCCGTTTCTTTTTTACGCCACGTTTTTCTACGGATTCCTTATAAGGCTTGCGCTGCTGATCTGGTGCAGTCTCAGCCTTCGCGCTGCCTTGGGTCGTTTCTCGTTTGACCATGCGAACTCAAACGCACTCTTCCGCCGGCTTACGGGACCCACGATCCAAGGGCACCCGGAAACAGCGGGATTACAGCTGCCAGCGTCGTTCCCAGCGTTCGATCACACCGGGAGCGGTTCTTGTCTTGCCTTGGTCGCAAACGAGCTTGAGCTCGCGGAGGCCGAAATCGAAAACGGACTGATCACGGGATTCGGTTGGCAGCTCTCGAAGCCCGTCCTCTCAGTCCGAATCGACGATCCTGGCGGGAATGGCGCCGTGCTTGAGCGGGTTGCTCGTGAAGCTCCCACGCTTGCGGGGATCGCAGTTTTGATTGGTGCTCGCCGCGCGCCGATTCGCGCTATCGCGCTGGTTCTCCGAAAGGTCCTGGAAGCCGCGGGAGGCCAGATTGAGGTTCTGGTGTTGCTCGCAGGCAGTCGCGATTCGGATCTCCGCGAGCCGGCCGGGAGCACCGATCAACTCAAGACATGGCGCAATTTCCTTGCCATTCACGATCTCCGCCTGGGGCTGGAAAGATGGCAGGCATGAGCCAGGCTCGCGTTCCCACCTTCGCGATCGTGGGCGCGGTAAACCACGGCAAATCGTCGGTGGTTTCGACTCTCGCCGAAAACGATCAAGTGCGCATCAGCTCGATGCCGGGAGAAACTGTCGCCTGCCAGAGATTCTGGCTGCGTGATCTGTTTGCTTTCTATGATACGCCCGGCTTTCAAAACGCCATCGAGGCGCTGCGGGAGCTGGAGCCCGCCGCCCGCGCGAGCGAGCCATTGACTCTCTTCCAGCGTTTCCTCGAGCGGCATCGAGGGCAACCCGACTTCGAGGCTGAATGCCGTCTGCTCCAACCGATTATCGAGGAAGACGCCGGCGTTATCTACGTGGTCGACGGATCCGAACCCCTGCTTGAGATCCACATCGCCGAGATGGAAATTCTGCGGCTCACCGGTCAACCTCGCCTCGCTATCATCAACCGAACGAAAGCCGAGGATCATCTCGTGGAGTGGAGGCGCCGGCTCGGCTTGCACTTCAACGCCGTGCGCGAGTTCAACGCCCACTATGCGACCTTCTCGGACCGCGTTGAGCTACTCGAGACCCTGGCTGGCATCGAGCAACGCTGGAAGCCCCAGCTCACGGCTGCGGTGGAGATATTTCGCGAAGAATGGGAGAAGCGGATCGATGATTGCGCGGACATCATATTCGATCTCCTCAACGACGCGCTCACTCATTACGAGACCGCGGCCGGATCCGACCTCAGCTCGCGCCGGAGGGCCATCAGCGAGAACCTCAAGACGCAGTTTATGCATGCGGTTAGCCAGCGGGAAGCGAAGGCGCACAAGGATCTGATTCTCCTCTTTGAGCACCACCGGGTGAAAGCGGGACATGCCGTCGACCAGTTGATTGACGCGGAGCTATTCAGCGAGGAGACGTGGCGCTTGTTCGGTTTGAACGAGGGACAGTTGATCGTCGCCGGCGCGATTGGCGGCGCGGCCGCGGGCGCCCTCTTCGATCTCGCCACGGCCGGACATTCGATCGGTTTGCCTACGGTCCTCGGGGCCGCCGGTGGGGCCGTGGGGAGTTTCCTGATGGGAAAAAAGCGGCCGGAGCTGAAAGCCAAGCTGCCCGGAACCTTTCCTTTGGCGCCGGGAAGGCACGTGCAGCTTGGGGGCAGCACGATATCGGTCGGCCCCTGCCGGGCGGTGAATTTTCCATGGATTCTTCTCGACCGCTCGATAGGCGCCTTCTGCTACCTTGTCAATCGGACCCACGCCCGACGCGATGAGGCAACTCTCGGGGCGCCGCAGCTCAGGGCTGTGCTCGAACATTACAACGCGAGTTCTTCGCATTGGACCGACGAGAAGCGGAGAGCCTGCGAACGGATCTTCGAGTCCATTCGGCGGAACAAGGCCACCGCTCAGCAACGCGACGACCTGCGCGCTCTCTTGCGAGAGCGCCTGGAAGAGTTGAGCAAGATGCCACCCACCCCGCCGGCCTGACTCTCCCGAACTGCCAGCTCAAACCATTCTGAGGAGCTGCGGCAGCAGTTCTTCCAGACCCTTCGCCAGCTGAGCCTGGGCGAGCCGCGCGTTCTTCAGAAGCCTGTTGAAACCGCTCACGCTAGCAGGGTGACTGATGATGTATTGAAACAGCCTGAGGGGATCGGGACGGCCGGTTTCGGGATTCAGGAGAGTGATTGCAGGCACCGGCAGATCGTCTTCCAAAGCGTCGCTGATGCAACGGATGCTAAGCATCGGAAGGGCGCGTTCCGCACAAAGCCGTGCGAGCAACGCCGTCTCGAGATCACCCGCCAGGCAACCAGTTTCCAGGCCCAGGCGACGCTTTTCCTCCGATCGCTCAAGGATGGCCTCTGCGGTGCTGACACCGCCGATACGCCAGCGCTCGTCCAAAGCAAGCTTCGAAACAAGTTGAGGGTCGGAGTAGTTCTCGCCAAGAACAAGATCCCCTGCCCTCAGACCGGGTTGCAGACCTCCGGCAAATCCTGCGGAGATCAGAAGCGCCGGCACACTGGCATCGAGTTTCCTTCTTAGGCTCTTAACTGCTCCCTCCCCCATCGCTCCGAGCAGCCAAACGCCGACTCGCAGGCGCGGATCGTGCCTGGCGCGAAAACAGGCGCTCTCGAACTCCAACGCAAAGGCAATGGCAATCATTGCGAACTGACCTTCCTGATCACAACTTCCACCAAACCACCGGAGGCGTCACCGACCGCCACCCTCTCCTTCCCGCAACATGCCAGAAGGAATTCTTCGAGCCGTTCAGGGGGCACTTGAATCAGGAGCCGAACCTCTGTCTCGCTTTCGGATCTCGGAATCCACGTTCCGCCTACGGACGCAACAAGCGTGTTGATGCGGGCCTTTTCCCTTCCCAGATCGTCGGCAAAGAGAACGATCTTGGGTTCTCCGACGGGCGTGTTTTCCGGCGCAAGCTGCTCATCGACGATTCCCTCCAGCCTGCTCTGCAATGCCCCGGAAGCGTCGGGCACGGTTCCTTGCGAGGCCCGTGATTGTGCGAGGCCCTGCAGCATCAGGATCACTCCACCCAAAGGTAGGGCCAGGGCGACAAGACAAAGAAAAAGAATGACGATGACTTGCCAGGTAATCCTGAATTGTTGGTGGCCTTTGGTTTGCAATGTTGACCGCGCGGTTGCGGTCTAGGATATTCCCCCACCTTTCCCGATGTCCATCGAACGCACGCGCAATTTTTGCATTATCGCGCATATCGACCA
>DASTFP010000225.1:0-7465 GCA_035719865.1 Terrimicrobiaceae bacterium
CGCGGCGCCGCACCCGAGGCCTGTCATGTCATTGAGGAACGCATCCGATCGAATGCCGGTCTGCTCCGCCAGATGGCTTGAAACCCCCGGACACAGGTAGCCGGTGCAGGTGCAGACAAAAAGAGCATCGAGAACCCGCGGCTCCAAGCCGACGGAATCACACGCTCTTCTGAGAGCTTGTGCCGCCAGCGGCGGCGCTGCTTTCTCGAACGCCTTGTTGAGAACCTCCGCGTCCGCTGAAAACAGCGTCCCGGTGGGAATCGCAAAATGGCGAGTCTCGATTCCCGAGGAACCCAAAAGGACAGTCTCGAGAATCTTTGCCGATCGGCGAGTCAACGTGGTCAGGAATGGGCCCGATTTGGCGATCTGCCAACACTCGCTTTGCGTGTAGCGTGCCTCGGGAAAAGCGCTTGCCAGAGCCTGCAAATACATCGGCTTATCGCAACGCGTGATAGCAAGATTGAAATGGCAGGATACCCAAGCGTGACACCAACGTGAACAACGTCTGTCCGGCATTCGTCGTCAAGAACGGATGCATGGCCCTTCCCCAAAACATTCGCCTCGCAAATCGACGCTTCAATTTCCTGGAAATCCGCGCCAGCGTTTCCGGCCACATCTCCCCTCCCCTGTGCCATTCTTGCAGCGGTTCAGCTGCGAGTTCAGCTGATTCGAAAGCCATTGACATGCCATTGCCGGTAAAAGGCGGAATCATCCCCCAAGCATCTCCGAGAGGCGCGATTCCATCGGTGTGTCTCTGCCTGCCGAGTTGAAATCCCGCAACGCCAAGAAAGGAATCCGCGTTGACCTGCGCGGCGAATATTCGCGACGCGAGCACGTCGAGGCCCCCCGCGCGCAAATACCGCTCGAGCGTTAGAATGCCCTTACCCGAAAGGCTGGAGTCCAGGCGAAAGAGACCGCAAACATTGATCTTGTCCCTTTCCACTTTCGCCAGGCCCACATAGCCGTTGGAGGCGAGATGCATCTCAAGATCAGCTTGGAGCTCAAGTCCGAGCACATGGCACTTTAGCCCGATCCAATGTCCTTTTGCCGGCATCCTTCCCCCGCACCAGACAAGCCCTTCGCCGCTTTTGGGCTTCAAACGCGAGCGCTCGCGGAGAAGTCCTCCGAGTTCCCGGAAGCTTCTCGAAAGCCTCTCATCCAAGGTGTAGCGCGAGATTCCCAGCCCGCCCGGGATCTGGGCGGAGAAGACTCTTCGCGCCCGACGAAACCAGGCCGTTGAACGATGTCTCTTTGCATCAGCGAGAAGGCCTCCAATACCGAGCGAGTCAACGGTATCCTTTGAGACCCCGCTGATGAGTTCACCGCATACCCGGTGCCGGGGGTAACTTCCGGCTTCATGGAGGGCAACGGGAATCTCCCTTCTGCGGAGCGCGATGCCAAGGGAAAGTCCCGTGAGTCCGCCCCCAACGATGGTGATCATTCTTTCCATGCCAGCAGACGCAACGAACCGCGCCAGTCGACGGATTCTTCGAGATGCCAATTTCCCAGCCCGAGCAAGCGGGGCAATTCTCCGGACACAAAACCCGCGTCTATGCTGGCCGGCAAATCATGCCGCGTTACAGCACCTAAGAAAGGACGCATCAGAAGACCCAGGAAATGCGGGAAGCGTGTCCGCCACGGTTCACAGAAGCACACGATGCGATATCCTCGAAGCATTTCGCCCAGCCTGATCAAGTTTTCATCGGAAAAATGGTGGAGAATCATCACGCCCACGAGCGCCTCGCCAACGCAGTCCGGAAGCTCGTCAAACAGGTCGCCCTGCCTCCAGGAAATCGCTTCCGGCAGCCCCCCTGGCCGGGGCGCAAAGTCGAGACTGATCACCTTCAACCCGGGGAACCAACGCCCAAGCTCGCGGGACAAACGGCCGTCTCCCGCTCCCACTTCGATGAACTTTGGCTCGGCGACTTTGGGCCATCTCCTGGTCTGCTCCACTGCGCGGCGCAAGGCCTTTCTCATCCACCGTTTGTTGCCCATCAGGGCGTTAATCGCTCGGAGGTCGCGCCGGGCACGCACCGCGAGAGGGTCGTGCGCCGGAAGGTGATCAAGGATCTCGCGGCGAACGACTCTGCTTATTGCCATGTTTTGCCCTCCCGCATAAACTAAGATGTTTATTTGAATGAGCGCGAATCACCAGTCCATCGTTTACCTCGACAATAACGCGACCACCCAGGTAGATCCTGCGGTTCTCGACGCGATGCTTCCCTGGCTGCGTGACCAGTATGGCAATCCCTCGAGCGTTTACTCGCTGGGCAAGCGTGCCGCGGCCGCCCTCGATACGGCGCGGGAGCAGGTCGCAGCGCTCGTCAATTGCGCGCCGGAAGAGATCGTGTTTACCAGTTGCGGATCAGAATCCATCAACTCCGCGATTCTGTCGGCTGCATCGATCGATCCCGACAAGACTCATATCGTTACCAGTGCCGTGGAGCATAGCGCGACGATAAAGCTTTGCGAGCACCTCGCCAGGCGGGGCTATGAAATCACCTGGTTGCCTGTGGACAGTCTTGGAAGGCTCGATCTTGAGAAACTCGAGCGGGCCATTCGCCCGGACACGGCGCTGGTTACATTGTTGTGGGCAAATAACGAAACGGGCGTTCTTTTCCCGATTGAAGAAATCGCCGGCATTGCCAATCGCAGAAGGGTTGCCTTGCACGTCGATGCCGTGCAGGCAATCGGCAAGCTTCCCCTCAGCCTTAAGGATCTCGGTGTTCAGTTTGTCTCCCTTTCCGGCCACAAACTGCATTGTCCGAAAGGAGTGGGCGCCCTCTATATTAATGGACGCGTGCGCTTCACTCCCTGGCTGCGTGGCAGCCAGGAAAACAGCCGCCGCGCTGGCACGCAGAATGTCGCCTCGATCGTCGGGCTGGGAAAGGCTGCCGAACTCGCTGCCGGTCACCTGGCGCGAAATTCCGCCGAGGTGGAGGCGCTGCGCAACGCGTTCGAAGCAGCGATTCTCGGCTCCGTGACGGGCGCGGAGGTCAATGGTGATCGCGAAAACCGATTGCCGAATACGACCAATATTGCTTTCGAAGGCATTGAAAGCGAAGGCGCTCTTATGCTTCTTGACGAGCGGGGCATCTGTTGCTCGGCGGGCTCTGCGTGCACCAGCGGCTCGGTCCACCCCTCGCACGTCCTGAAGGCGATGGGCTTCTCGAATCATCGGGCCCGGAGCAGCCTGCGTTTTACGTTTGGGCGCTTCAACACTAAAGGGGATGCCGACTTCGCAGCGACATCGGTGCCGGAGATCATTGAAAAACTGCGCCGGCTCTCTCCCGCGAAGGGGCCGGTCGTAATGGCAGCTTGAAACGGGCGCCCTCGATCGTCTCTTAAGACAGCCGTCATACACGCTCGGGCCTGGGAACCAGGACGTAATGCATGTGCGCTGCTTTCGCGGCCTCAATGCCGGTGGGACTGTCTTCAAAAACCAGGCAGTCCTCGGGCGCGACTCCAATGCGTCGTGCCGCTTCCAGAAAGGGATCCGGGAACGGCTTGCCGCGCTCATAGTCTTCCGCGCAGACGACGGCATCGAACATGTCCATGACACCAATCGCCCTCAGGGTCGCCTCAACCGGCTCACGATGCCCTCCCGAAGCGACCGCCAGCGGTTTTACCCCGCGCATGCCCATGGCGATCTCGAGAACCGGCATGATCGGCTGGGCGTCGCGAACTTCTTCCAAATAGTACGATTCTTTGCGGCGCACTGTCTCGTCGACGTCGAGAGTGAGGCCAAATTTCTCATTAAGGTGTTCCACGATCACCGCGGTCGGTTTTCCTCCCCATTGGTAAAAAAGGTCCTCGGGAAACTGGCCGCCGTAGTCCCGCATCGCCAGGGTCCATGCGCGATAATGAATCGGCATCGTGTCCGCGATCGTCCCATCACAATCAAAAATGTAGCCGCCGAATTGGCGGATCGGAATATCGAGCTTCATCACCCTCCGATAGCCGCTACCCGGTCAATTCGTCACGGACAATTCGCTAGATGTTGCCGGTATCTCCCCGGTAAGCTCAGGCGTATGCACGACTGGCGAAAAATCCCGAACGCTGAAGGCGTAACGGCTGTGTCCCCACTGCCGGCCTGACCAGGCAGATCCCCATGCGCGAATCGCGAAGCAAGCCGGCCATACTGCTCCAGGAGTATCCTTTCGGGGTCCTGCTCGCTTCGCTCATGCTGACCATCGTCGGAGCACCGCTCGCGACCAAGTTTGTGGCGCTCATCCCCAAACTGCATGGCCAGGCAGCGATAGCCCCCCTTGTCCTGGTGCTCACCGTCGCGGCGGCGTACTCCATCTGGTCCACCGCTCGGAACCGCGCCGCCTTCATCTTCCTTGGCGGGCTCGTTGTCGCCCTCCTTTGTCTCAGCACGCTTTTTCGTCACGACTCCCTTGTCGCCGTCAATCTCGTCTCTCAGATGGCGTTCCTGACTTACGTAATCTTCGTGGTTGTGAAAGTCGTCTTTCGCGCGAGTCTCGTTGACGGCAACATTCTCTGCGGGGCTGCCTCGGTGTATTTGATGATCGGCGTGTTAATTGGTTTCATCTATTCATTTATCGAGTTGCTGGATCCCGGAAGCTTTGCGATCATCCCACCAACCGGGCAGCTGGCGCCAAGCCCTGACAAGGTTCATGCCGGATGGCTCATCTATTTCAGCCTGACCACGCTGACGACGGTCAGCATGGGCGACATCGTGCCCGCGACCGATATCGCGCGCAGCATGGTTGTCCTCGAGGCAGTTATTGGCCAAATTCTGATCGTCCTGATGATGGCCCGTCTCGTGGGTCTGCACGTGGCACAGGTCAGCTCGGGGCACAACAGGCCGGTGGCTTTCGAGACGACTGAAGGGCGTCAACGAAGCAAGGAAAGACGACATGGCAGGAGGTCCGGCTGACTCCTCTCATCCGACCACTACCGTGCTTCCGGAGCGCAATCCCAGCTCGCCCGCGGCATTGCCCTGGTTGATTGCGATCTCGACAAAGCCCGATGAGCCAAGGACCGCGAGCGGATTGCCTCGAGGCACCGCTGCGTAAAACCGTTCGAACGGAACACGCTTCCCATCCGGCAACAGCACTGCCTGCACTCCTTGGGTGAGCTCCGCCGGAAACGCTGTTATGGCGTTGCCATAAGTGTCCACGTAGATCACCTCGGTCTTCCAGCCCTCACGCAAGCGAATAGGTTTCGGCCAGTCCATTCGTTGGAAGTCCGCCAGCTGAGGCCCCAAGTCCGAAAACTCTCGCTTGGCCGCAAGCCAGGCTGCCGCCGGAGCAAAAACGTCGCGACCGTGAAAGGTGTTGCTCACCTGCGAAGAGAACATTTTCTCCACGCTGCAAATCTCCAGGGAATCCTCATCCTTCACTGCCCAACTCAGCACCCCGTTGTCGGGACCAATGAAAATTGCTCGCCGGGCACGGATTGCGATTGCTCGTCTTGGACTTCCCACACCGGGATCAATCACGGCAACATGAATGGTCTCCGGAGGAAAGAACGGCGCAGCCGTCATCAATGCGAAGGCGCCACCGCGGATGTCCCCCGCCCCGATTCCATGAGAGAGGTCAACGATTCGAGCGCTCGGAGCAATGCCAAGTATCACCCCCTTCATGGTCCCGACGAACGAATCCCTCAGTCCGAAATCCGTCGTCAGCGTAATGAGCATCAGAGACTCAGGAAATTCCTGAGAAGACTCTTTCCCTCCGAGGTGAGGATGGATTCCGGATGGAACTGCACCCCAAACACGGGATGCACGAGGTGCGCAAGGCCCATGATCTCGCCTTCCTCGGTCCACGCCGTTATTTTCAGACAGTCGGGCAGGGTGCTTCGCCTCACCAGGAGCGAATGATAACGTGTTGCTTCAAAGGGGCTCGGCAATCCCGCGAAGACGTTTTCCCCGCGATGCAGGATGGGCGAGGTCTTGCCATGCATCAGGCGATCCGCGCGAACGACTTCGCCGCCATAAACCTGCCCGATGCTCTGGTGACCAAGGCAGACGCCGAGAACGGGCAATCTGGATCCGAAGCGCGCGATAACATCGCAGCTTATTCCCGCTTCGTTCGGTGTGCACGGCCCTGGCGAGATCACGATGCGCTCAGGACTCATCGCCTCGATCTCCTCGAGGGTCACCTCGTCGTTCCGGTACACCAGGATTTCCACTCCAAATTCGCCGAAATACTGCACGAGATTGTAAGTGAATGAATCGTAGTTATCGATGACGAGTAGCATCTTCTCTCTATGGCCGCGCTCGATCGATGGCCCGCATCGCCGCCATCGCCTTGTTGAGGCTTTCTTGATATTCGCCCTCGGGAGTCGAGTCTGCAACGACGCCGCCGCCCGCCTGAACGTACGCTTTCCCGTCCTTCAGCAGGACCGTCCGCAGCGCAATGCAGGAATCGAGATTCCCGTCGAATCCGAAGTAGCCGACCGCCCCCGCATAGGTGCAACGCTTGCTCTTTTCCAGCTCGTTGATGATCTGCATCGCGCGAACTTTCGGAGATCCTGAAACCGTGCCCGCCGGAAACGTGGCCCGCATGACATCATACGCTGTGCGTCCTCCCGCCAGCTTGCCGGATACATGGGTGACGATATGCATCACGTGGCTGTAGCGTTCGATTGTCATAAAGTCCGTTACCTTCACACTGCCGTACTCAGCGATGCGGCCGACATCGTTGCGCGCAAGGTCGACCAGCATGAGGTGCTCGGCTCGCTCCTTGGGATCCGCCAGCAACTCGCTGGCGTTGGCCTCATCCTCCTCGTCGGTGGTTCCACGCTGGCGCGTTCCTGCGATCGGCCGGATTTCTACGAGGTCATCGGTGAGCCTGACGTGCACTTCGGGTGAGCTGCCGACGAGGGAAAATCTTTCCGGAAACCTCAGACAGAACATGTAAGGCGATGGATTGATAAAGCGCAGCGTCCTGTAAAGATCAAGCGCGTCGCCCGCAAAGGCCGTCTCGAAGCGTTGTGCCGGCACCATCTGGAAAATATCCCCGGCGCGAATGTACTCTTTCGCGCGATTGACCATCGCGTGATACTCTTCCCGAGTCGTATTGCTTTCAGCCCTTCCTGGCGAAGGTTCGGACTCCGTGAAAATCGGCGGGAAAGATATCGGCAGCCTGAGCTGATCGAGGACCTTTTCGATCTCGCGGGCCGCCGCTTCATAGGCGCGCTCCGCGGCGTTCCCTTCAATGAACGCGTTCGCAACGATCTTAAGCCGGCGGCGCCGGTGATCGAAGATCAGCACCGTCCCGGTCAACAGGAAAAACATATCCGGAATGCCTAGCTCGTCCCTGGGGGCGGGCCCAATGGTCGGCTCGAACCAACGAACGCAATCGTAGCCGAGAAAGCCCACCACGCCACCATGAAAGCCCGGAAGTCTCGCTTCGCCGCTAACGCGGTAGCGCTCCATAATCTTCTGCAGCTCGTCAAGCGGATCGCGAGCCGCCTCGAACGTACGAACCTCCCC
>DASTFP010000226.1:0-3385 GCA_035719865.1 Terrimicrobiaceae bacterium
GCAATGAACTGGAGAGAGAGCGCGAGCCCCAGCAAGGCCGGCCATTCGTATCGCGCCATGAGCGCCACCCAGTAGTAGTTCAGGGGACCGAGCTGGTACGAAGTTTTTTCGTGTCCTGCCGCCTCGACACCCGTGTGGAACCAGGCGGCAAAGGTTTCGAAGAGTCCGGTCAATGCCGGGAAATCCAGGAAGGTTCCCGAGTAAAAGAAGATGATTGCGAGAAGAGCGAGGGTCACGCCGATTCCCAGATCCCTCCACGTCCACTGTTGCCGAGCGACTGGCAACTGCGGCCGCGAGGGAAGGACCTTTTGCCAGAGCCAAAGCACGATTCCGGCGAGCAGGAAGCTGCCAGAGTGCACCACATAGGTTTCTTTTGTCAGGATCATCCCGCTCGCCGCGGCGAGCAGGGCGAACAGGAACCGGCGCTCGCCCTTCTCCCAGAGACCAAGGACGCTCCAAAGGAAAAGGCTGGAAAAGAAAACCAGCCAGGATTCATGGATCGAGTAGCGTCCGTAGAAAACATAGGCAGGGGAAAGAGCCATGGCGAGCGCAGCGATTCGCGCGGGCGTGGCGCCAAAATGGTCCCTGAAGCGCAGGATCGACCAGACCGCGAGCAGACTGGCGACTACAGCCGGCAAGCGCAGAGCCCAGAGGTTTCGGCCAAAGAGGGTTTGCGAAAGGAATAAGGCGTAAAAGTGCAGCGGACCGTGGTAGTTCGTCGGGTCGTAACGAAAAAAGCCGTTCCGCGTCATTTGATCTGCAAACCAGCCATTGACTCCTTCGTCGAAATGCGGCGGCTTGATGTCGAGCAGGGCCACGCGCAAGGCGGTCGCCAGCGCGAGAATTCCAATCTCGATCCAGGGGAGTGTCTTCAGCCGTCCGGTCACGCGTTTGGGATAGTGTCCGACCAATTTCTGTTCAAGCCCTGTGCTCTGCGACGCGATTTACCGGCTTTTGGCAATCGACCTGTGGCAAGCCGAGGGGTGGCTTGGGGTTCAGGCGTGGCCGGCGGAGAAGTAACCGTTTTGCCTTGTCACTTGCGCCTCAACTCTCAATTCATCCGACATGATCAAACTCGGAGTCAACATCGATCACGTCGCGACGCTCCGCCAGGCCCGTTATCGCGAGATGCCGGAGGCGCCGAACTCAGAGCCCGATCCGCTCGCGGCGGCTTTGGCGGCGGAGCGGGCGGGGGCCCACGGCATCACGGCGCACCTCCGTCTCGACCGGAGACATATTCAAGATCGAGACATTCATACCCTGCGGGGGAAAATCGCCACTAAACTGAACCTCGAAATGGGGAATTCATCGGAAATCGTCGAGTTTGCGATGAGCATTTTGCCTCACGATGTTTGCCTTGTGCCGGAAAATCGCCAGGAAGTGACGACGGAAGGGGGACTCGATTGTGTGACGCTGAAGCCTTCGCTACGCCCGACCATTACCTGCCTTAAGGAGCGCGGGATCGTGGTAAGTGTCTTTATCGATCCGGATGAGCCGCAGGTTGAATCGGCAGCGGTGCTCGGAGCGCAGTTCGTCGAACTGCATACGGGAGCTTTCGCCAATAGCCTGGGGGCGGACCGCGAAATAGAACTCGCCCGCCTCATCAAGGCCGCGGAAATAGCCCATTCCCTGGGGTTGAGCGTAAATGCTGGGCACGGAATCAATTACGAAAACATCCACCACATCCTTCGCATTCCCCATCTGGTCGAACTGAACATCGGCCATTCCATCGTTTCGCGGGCGATCCTTACGGGGATGGAGACGGCTGTGAGGCAGATGCTGCACTTGATGAATGGATGAATTTTGATCAGTTCCTGAGGTTCGAGCTTGAACGCATCGAGAGTGCGGGCCTGCGGCGATCTTTGCGCATCCTCGAATCCCCTCAGGGGCCGGAGGTTTCCTGCGACGGGCGGGTGCTGGCGAACTTCTCTTCCAACGACTATCTCGGTCTGGCAGCCCACCCGAAGCTTCAAGAGGCGGCCCGCGAAGCATTGGACGAGGCGGGCAGCGGCGCGGGGGCCTCGCGGTTGGTGTGCGGCACGCATTCGCGTCATCAGCGACTTGAAGCGGCGCTGTCGCGTTTCAAGCAGACCGAGGCTGCGCTGAGCTTTTCAAGCGGATATGCGGCCGCGCTGGGGACAATCCCCGCCCTGGTGGCCAATGGCGATGTGGTCATTTTGGACAAGCTGTGCCACGCCTGTCTGGTCGATGGTGCGCGCTTGAGCGGGGCGTCGATTCGTGTTTTCCCGCACAACCGGATCGAAAAATTGGAAAGCCACCTCCGATGGGCCGCCGAGAAGCACCCGGCCGGGCGAGTGCTTGTCCTCATCGAGTCCGTTTACAGCATGGATGGGGACCGCGCCCCTTTGCGTGAGATCGTTGACTTGAAGGATCGCTTCGCGGCCTGGCTCTTTGTTGATGAGGCGCATGGGATTGGTGTCGTGGGAAGGCATGGTCGCGGACTCGCGGATGAGTCGGGCGTCGCGAGTCGCATTGAGGTCCAGATGGGCACTCTTGGAAAGGCGCTAGGGTCGTCTGGCGCCTACATTTGCGGCAGTGACGCGCTGCGCGACTATCTGATAAACAGGGCCCGCAGTTTTATTTTTTCCACTGCGCCGCCGCCGCATTGCGCTGCAGCTTCCTGTGCGGCGGTGGAGTTTCTTGAATCGAAGGAGGGAGGAGCGCTCGTCGGGAAGTTGCAAGAAAACATCTCGGCACTGGCTCATGGTTTGCGAGCGCCGGCGCAAAGCGCGATCTTCCCGGTGATCCTGGGACGCGAGGAACTTGCGCTGGAAGCTTCACGGACGCTCCTCGAGCAGGGCTTTCTGGTTCCTGCGATCCGTTATCCCACCGTCGCGCGAAATTCTGCGAGACTACGCATCACCGTCACAGCCGCGCACGCGCCTGAGATGATCGAGCGTCTCGTGGCGGCGTTGCGGTGCCGGAGATCGCCCGATCGAGCGGATGACGCTCAGCGCTGAGGCCGGTGGTGCCCACTTTCTCTAGTCCGGGGCGCCGGAAACAGCCAGGAATCTCTTTAGGGCGGTGAAGGCAATCCGGCCGCTCCCGTGGCCGACTGTATAATATCGCTTCCACCGGAAACCGGCGTTTGAAGTCCTGATACCGACGAACCTCCCAGCGAAAATGGCTGGGGAAGCGGACCACCGAGGCCGGGCTCGGAGAATAGCGGCCTGAAAGGCACGTCGGAAGTATCAGTCTTGTCCTGCGGCTTGCTCGGAAGGGGGGATTTCTTGCTCTCCTTGGAAGCCAGTGTTTTCTCGTAAGCTGCGATTAGCGGTTGAAACGCGGCGATTTCCGATAGTCGAATTTCCGCGATGGGCTTCGATTGAGATTCTGAGTTGTCGTCGGAGTCAGGATTCTTGGC
>DASTFP010000227.1:0-5123 GCA_035719865.1 Terrimicrobiaceae bacterium
CCAGTTTCTCGTCCGAAAAAAGGAGCGGGTCGCCTCCGGAAAAGAGGACGTCGCGCACTTCGACGTGCTTCTGAAGATAGGCGAATGCCTCGTCGAAATCCGTGTGCAATTCCTGTTCGCCGGCGCCGCTCACCACCCGGCTGCGGGTGCAATAACGGCAGTAGGAAGCGCATCGGTCGGTCACAAGGAAAAGGACCCTGTCCGGATATCTGTGCACCAGGCCGGGGACGGGCATATGGCTATCCTCTCCACACGGATCGGCCATCTCCCAAGGCGCCGTGTATCCCTCCTCCATGCGTGGGATCACCTGCCGGCGAATGGGGCAATCGGGATTATCCGCCTCGATGAGATTGAAGAAGTGCGGTGTGACGGAAAGAGAGAGCTTGCTTCCTGCGAGCAAGGCCCCTGCCCGCTCCGAGGAAGTCACGGCGATGAAGTGCTCGAGTTTCCCAAGCGAGGAAACGCGGTTCTTCAGTTGCCATTTCCAGTCGTTCCATTTCTCTGCGGGAACGTCCGGCCAATATCCGGGCGCATGGGAAATGAAACGAATCCGCGAGGATTTCAGTTCCTGAGGCATCGTGCTGGCTTGGACGCTAAATGGGAATCGGTGACTGTCAATTGATGATAGGGCAGAAACGCATTCATAATTCGATGCATTCGTGTATCGAAATGAACCTTGCATGCGGCTGTGCGGATGGTATGCGGGAGGGAAACTCCTTCCCCAAAAATGAGCGATCTTACCGCCAAAATCCAAGCCACGGCAGCCAACGGGCAGCTCCTCGAATCCTCTGCGAAAAACCTCCTCGCTCTTCTGGAAAAGAGCTCCTCCCCGATTGACGAGGCCTCCGTTCGGGAACTCGTCGACGCGGGCGAGTGGAAGGAACTCGACAATCGCTTTTTCAGGACGCTGGCCTTTGGAACAGGTGGTCTTCGCGGCAAGACGATCAGCCCTGTCGTCACCCGGGCAGAACAGGGTGCGCCGCAGCCCCTCGGCCGTCCGGAATTCCCCTGCGTTGGAACAAACGCGATGAATTATTACAATATCAGTCGTGCCACACAGGGTCTCGTCGCCTACACGAAGGAACATTTCGCCCAATCCGGGCGCCGCGGAAAGCCTTCTATCTGCATCTGCCACGATACCCGTTTTTTCTCGCGCGACTTTGCGGAGCTTGCCGCCAAGGTGATCACTGAAAACGGCTGTGATGCCTACCTCTTTGAAGGGCCGCGTTCGACCCCTGAACTTTCGTTTGCCGTGCGTTACACAAAATCGCAAGCCGGAATAAATATTACCGCGAGCCACAACCCCCCGGAATACAACGGTTACAAGGTTTACTTTGAGGATGGAGGCCAGGTCGTGGAGCCCCATGCCTCCGGGATCATCGCGAAAGTCAATGTGATCGAAAGCGACGTTTACACGCCGCTTCCCGCCGAAGAGCAGGGCAAAGTGATTCCGATGGGCGCCGATATCGATGAGGCCTACATGAAGCGCCTCGAGACCCTTCCGCTCGATCCGGAGCTCATACGGGCCCAAAACTCGTTCCATGTGGTCTTTACCGCGCTTCATGGGGTTGGCGGCATCATCATCAAGCCAATGCTTGACCGCCTTGGCTTCCATTGCCAGACCGTGGCGGAACAGGACGTTCCCGACGGTCGATTCCCTACCGTTAAATCCCCGAACCCCGAGAATGCCGAAGCGCTGACGATGGGAATGAAACTTGCCGATCAAACCGGAGCCGACCTCGTCGTCGCCACGGATCCGGACTGCGATCGAATGGGTATTGCAGCTCGGGACTTATCAGGCAAGATGACGCTTCTCACCGGCAATCAGATCGGCTCCCTCATGGCGTGGTACCGCGCGATGAAGCACTTCGAGAAAGGCATTCTCACCGAAGCCAACAAAACACACGGCGTCATCATCAAGACTTTCGTCACGACTGACCTCCAGAAGGCTATCGCCGAAAAGTGGGGAACCCGCTGCGTGGAAACGTTAACCGGTTTCAAGTATATCGGGGAAAAGCTTCTCAAATACGAGGAGGCGATCCCGGCCGAACTTCGAAGAAATTACAGCGAGTTGCCCGAAGACGTGACGCGGAAACTTCGCCTGGAACATTCTTCACTCTACGTTTTCGGTGGCGAGGAGAGCTACGGATACAGCGGTTCGGATTTTGTTCGCGACAAGGACGGCAACAGCGCCACGGTGATGCTCGCTGAAGTCGCTGCTTATGCCAAATCCGAAGGAACGACCCTCGTCGGCCTGCTCGACCGGATCTTCTGCGAGTATGGGTTTTATTTCGAGCGCAGTGAGTCGCTGACCATGGAAGGCGCCGAGGGAGCCGCCCAGATCAAGAGGCTGGTGGACTCCTACGCCTCGACTCCTCCGACCGAGATTGACGGGGCCAAAGTTGCTTCCACGCGCAACTTCGCCACGGAGGCCGTTGTTGACTCCGAGGGTGATCAGATTCCGCGCGAGGCCATGCTCATGATCACCCTGGCCGACAATCGCCGTATCGCCGTCCGCCCGTCGGGCACCGAGCCGAAGATCAAATACTACCTGTTCGCGGCCGAGCCTGTCGCCGATGGAACGTCGATCGCTCCCGGTGAGCTCGGGCCGATCAAGACCCGTGTCACAAACTCCCTGAGAACCCTGTGGGAGGCATTGCAGAAGGACGCCAGCGACCGCCTCGCCGGCTGATTTCCCCTTGACATTCTCCGCGACGGCATTACTGGTGCTGGCTCGCGCCTGAAAAACCGCGCCGTTGGTCCTGGGGCGGGCATCCTCGATGTCCCGCCGCAAGCGCCCAGGGAAACCCGGCGAATAGATAAAAAACGATCATGTCAGTTCGTCTCGGAAGATTCGAGATGCCGAAGACTCTCGTCAAAGACGAGGACACGGCTACGGATACTTACGCAAAATTTGTCGCCGAACCGTTTGAAGCCGGTTACGGCCATACTCTGGGTAACTCTTTGCGCCGCGTGCTGCTTTCCTCCCTGGAGGGTGCCGCGATCACCACCGTGCGCATCGAGGGCGCCCCTCACGAATTCACCAGCCTGCCCGGCGTGGTGGAAGACGTGGTGGATATCATCCTCAACCTCAAAAAAGTGAAGTTCAGAGCGCCCGACCACGACGTTCGCACGGCGACAATCTCCGTCACAAAAGAGGGAGCCGTGACTGCGGCCGATATCCAATGCGTCCAGGGTCTCGAGGTCGTCAATCCCGAGCAACATGTCTGCACGCTTGACCGCAGGCAAAAGTTTGACGCCGAATTGGAAATTAAGGTGGGGCGCGGGTTCGCCAGCGGCGACGAAAACAAGCATCCCGAGCAACCGATTGGCGTCATCGCAATCGACTCGATTTTTTCTCCCGTAACGCGGGTCAAGTACGCGGTCGAAAACACGCGGGTCGGCCAGCGCACCGATTACGACAAGCTGCTTCTTGACGTCTGGACCGATGGAAGAATCACTCCGGACGACGCCCTGCTTCAGGCCTCCGCCATCCTCCGGCACCATCTCGATGTTTTCGTCGGATACGATGACAAGAAGGTTGAGTTCGATGAGACGCCAGAGGAGGTGAGCCAGGAGAACACGCGGCTCAAGAAGCTCCTGAATATGAGCGTCAATGAGATCGAGCTCTCCGTGCGAGCGGCCAACTGTCT
The DNA here is from genome assembly GCA_035719865.1 of Terrimicrobiaceae bacterium. Taxonomy (GTDB): domain Bacteria; phylum Verrucomicrobiota; class Verrucomicrobiia; order Chthoniobacterales; family Terrimicrobiaceae; genus DASTFP01. The sequence continues at coordinate 3,654 of DASTFP010000227.1, forward strand.
CAACAACGCCAACATCACCACAGTCGGCCAGCTTGCCATGAAAACGGAGGCGGAAATGCTTAAGTATCGAAACTTCGGCAAGAAGTCGTTGAATGAGATCAAGGACAAGCTGCAGCAGCTGGGCTTGGGCCTTGGGATGAAGTTTGAAACAGGCCTCGTCGACCCAGCCGGTGAAGTTAAGTAACTTGTCATGCGTCATCGAAGGAAAACGATCAAGTTAGGCCGAACAGCCGAGCACCGTAACGCTCTTCTTGCCAACCAGGCATGCAGTTTGATTGAGCATGGGCGCATCAAGACGACTCTTGCCAAAGCGAAAGCCGTTCGACCCCTGGCCGAAAGAATGGTTACGCTGGCAAAACGCGGCGGTCTCCATGCCAGGCGGCGCGCCCTGGCGCTGCTGCACAGCAATAGCACGCGCACCGTGAAGGCCGTCGGGAAGCTCTTCTCGGAGATCGCTCCCCGGAGCGCCGATCGCAATGGCGGCTATACACGCGTGATTAAGCTCGGACCGCGCCCCAGCGACTCCGCCCCGATGGCGCTCATTGAATGGGTGGATCTCATCGCAGCTGAGCCAGCCCCCGCCGAGCCGGAAAAGAAAGCAACGAGAAAGGCCCCGGAAAAATCGGCGAAGCCCTCAAAATGAAATATTTTCCCCGTTGGGGAGAAATTGGCGAAGGCGGATGGTCAACCATCCGCCCTTTGCTTTTCTTGGAGAATTGCGCCTCCCGTATCGACGCCGCACCGGGCTTGCGATAGAGATGGTCGATATGGAAGCTGCTGTACTCCCCGCCAGAACACCGCTATGGGCCTGACAGAGTTCCTCCACCACTCGATGGAGTGGATCGCGCAGAGCGGGTGGACAGGAGTTGTGAGCTTCATTGTTCTTTACACGCTCACTTGTGTGTTCTTCCTGCCCGGTTCGGTGTTGACCATAGGGGCCGGCGCGGTCTACGGTTTTTGGTTCAGCACGGCACTTGTGGCTATCAGCTCAACCGTCGGAGCCGTGGTCAACTTTCTCACCAGCCGGTATCTGGCGAGAAGCTGGATGCAGCGACGGTTGGGTCGCAGTGCAAAATTTCGCGCTTTGGACAAGGCTGTCAGCGCGGAAGGCTGGCGGATGATCTTTATCAGCCGAATGTCTCCGATAGTTCCGCATAGTCTCGTCAGTTATGCGGCAGGGCTCATACGCATCTCGTTCTGGAGGTTTACGCTTGCGTCCTTTGTCGGATTTCTTCCGCAAAGCGCGGCATATACTTATCTGGGAGCCATTGTGGGCAAGGCGGTTCGAACCAGCGCGGGCGTGACGCCCCATGATCCAATCACGTGGGCCCTCTACGGCCTGGGACTTGTTGCGACCCTCGCGGTCACGGTGCTTACCACCCGAATCGCCCGGCAAAGCTGGAGGACATATTTGGCCGAACGCGAACCGGTAAAAGGCCTCCATGATACCGTTGAAGAATCCGAGGTGAA
>DASTFP010000228.1:0-5134 GCA_035719865.1 Terrimicrobiaceae bacterium
GAGGAGGTCCTCGACTGGAGCATCATGCGCGACGGGATTGAAGGGCTCAAGGAAGCCCATCGCAAGGCCTTCAAGAGTTACCTCCGCCACGGTGTCGCCATCGAGAGGCTTAGCCCGAAGGTCCTCCAGTATGATCTTGAGAAACTGGCCGATGCCCTTGACCCCTCCGCCGACCTCGATTTCGAATACCTCGGCATCCAAACCCTTTACGATCGTTACCTGATCGTCGATAAGACCCGCCAGCCCGCGCGCCGCATCGAGACACCCCAGTTTTTTTGGCTGCGCGTGGCGATGGGTCTTTTTGTGCAGGAGGCAAAGGACCGGGAAGAGTGGGTCATTCGTCTTTACAATCTCTACAAGTCACGCCGCTTTTGCTCGAGCACTCCGACCCTCTTCAACTCGGGTACTCCGCACAGCCAGCTTTCCAGCTGTTACCTCTACAAGGTGGATGACAACATCGAGAGCATTATGCTGCGCGGCATAGCCGAAAACGCCTTTCTCTCCAAATGGGCGGGCGGACTCGGCGGTTCCTGGACAGCGGTGCGGGGAACCGGCAGCTACATCAAGGGCACCAACGGGGAGAGCCAGGGCGTGATTCCGTTCCTCAAGCTCCACAACGACCAGCTTGTGGCCGTCAACCAGGGTGGCAAGCGGCGAGGCTCCGGATGCGCCTATCTGGAAACCTGGCACAACGACGTCGAAGATTTTCTCAAGCTTCGCATCAACACGGGTGACGAACGCCGCCGCACGCACGATCTCAACACCGCCAACTGGGTGCCCGATCTTTTCATGAAACGGATGGAAGCTCGCGGGAACTGGACACTCTTTCGTTCGAATGAAGTCTCCGATCTCCATGATTGCTACGGACGCAAGTTCGAGGAGCGCTACACTCACTATGAGCGGCTTGCCAAGGAGGGAAAGATCTACGGGCGCGCCATTCCGGCGATCGACCTCTGGAAGGAAATGCTCAAGGTGCTCTTCGAAACGGGCCACCCGTGGATCACCTTCAAAGATGCGTGCAATCTTCGCTCGCCGCAAGACCACGCCGGGGTCATCCACTCCTCCAATCTGTGCACCGAAATTACCCTCAATAGCAGCGAGGAGGAAACGGCGGTTTGCAATTTGGGCTCCGTGAATCTGGACACGCACGTCAGCGACGATGGCTCACTCGATTTCGAGGCGCTACGCGAGACCATTACGGTGGCGGTTCGTGCCCTCGACAATGTCATCGACATTAACTTCTATCCGACGGAAGCGGCCAGACGCGCCAACACCCGGCACCGGCCTGTAGGGCTCGGTGTGATGGGCCTGCAGAATGCCCTGTTCAAAAAGGGAGTGGGCTTCGCCAGCCAGCAAGCCCTCGAATTCAACGATGAAGTGATGGAGGCGGTCGCATACTGCGCCTATGGCGCCTCCTGCGACCTCGCTGCCGAGCGCGGCACTTACTCCAGCTACCGGGGCTCGAAGTGGGATCGCGGTCTGCTTCCGCAGGATACGATCGAGATTCTGGAAAAAGAACGCGGCATGAAAATAGACGTGCCCCGCAGCGGGCGCCTGGACTGGAACCCCGTTCGGGAGAAGATCAAGAAGCACGGCATGCGCAACTCCAATGTGCTCGCCATCGCCCCGACCGCGACGATTTCGAACATCATGGGAACCACGCCCTGCATCGAGCCGAACTACAAGAACCTCTACGTGAAATCCAACCTCTCGGGCGATTTCATTGTCCTCAACAGGGATCTGGTTCTCGACTTGAAAAAGGAGGGGCTTTGGAACGACGAGATGGTCGATCAGCTCAAATACTTCGACGGGGAGCTAAAGGATATCGACGACATCCCGGAGCATCTGAAGCAAAAGCACGCGACGGTATTCTCCGTCCCTTATACCGCCATCATCGACGCCGCGGCCCGGCGTCAGAAATGGATCGACCAATCGCAATCGGTCAACCTCTTCCTTGCTCAGCCAGACATGAAAACCCTCAGCCACATGTACCGGCGCGCATGGCACGTGGGTCTCAAGACGACCTACTATCTGCGGACGCTCCAGGCCTCGAATATCGAGAAGTCGACGGTGTCCGTGAAAAAGGAGGTCAGCGGCATCGCGGGCGGCAAGAGGGAATATTCCGCCGAGGAGCAACTCGCCTGCTCGATCGAAGCGATGCGCAATGGCGCGCCATGCGAGGCGTGCCAGTAGCCGCCGCCCAGCGTTCTTTTCGCGGTTGACGGAGTCCACCCGACCTCGTCGAGGATCAAATTGCACTTACCCGCGGATGGTCCAGACCGCGGCTTGCGGCCTTGATAGGAAGGGTCGGCGGGTGAGATCTCTCGATTCTTCGCGTCGTCGCCATATTGTGCTGTCATGAGATCTATTGATGAGTATGCATTTTGATTCCATCCCCGAGGCCATCGCGGACATTCGAAAAGGCCGCATAGTGATCGTGACCGATGACGCTGATCGTGAGAACGAAGGCGATCTCGTGATGGCGGCGTCGAAGGTGACGAATGCCGCTGTCAATTTCATGGCAAAATATGGCCGGGGGCTCATTTGCGTGCCGATTACGGAGGAGCGCGCCCGACAACTGGGGTTGCAAAGAATGGTCGCCCACAACCGCGAAATGCATAAGACGGATTTCACGGTATCCGTCGACGCGGCGCAGGGCATCACCACGGGCATAAGCGCCCGGGATCGCGCCATGACCATCAAGGTGCTGGCAGACCGGGATTCCATTTTGACAGACCTTGTGCAGCCCGGCCATGTCTTCCCGCTGCAGGCCAAGCCTGGCGGAGTTCTGCGGCGCGCAGGTCACACGGAGGCCTCCATCGATCTGGCCCGCCTGGCAGGGCTCGATCCCTCCGCCGTCGTTTGCGAGATTCTCAAGGAGGACGGCTCGATGGCCCGGCTGCCCCAGTTGCTCAAGTTCAAGAAAAAGCACGGGCTTAAGATCTGCTGCATTCAGGACCTGATCGCTTATCGGCGCAAACAGGAGAAACTCGTTGAACGCGAACAGACGGTCGCCTTGCCGACCGACTATGGAGAATTCGAACTTCACCTCTACCGCTCCACCGTTGACGAACGGCACCATCTCGCCCTGGTGAAGGGCCGGGTCGAGCCGGAAAAACCGACCCTCGTCCGCGTCCACAGCGAATGCCTCACGGGCGACGTCTTTGCCTCGAAGCGCTGTGATTGCGGTTGGCAATTGCACCAGGCCCTTTCCGCAATCGAGCAAGCCGGCGCTGGCGTGCTCGTCTACATGCGGCAGGAAGGCCGCGGAATCGGCCTCGCACCGAAAATCCACGCCTACAAGCTGCAGGAGGAGGGACTCGACACGGTTCAAGCGAACGAAAAGCTCGGATTCCCGGTTGATCTCCGCGACTATGGTCTCGGCGCGCAAATCCTCGTCGACCTCGGCGTGCACAAGATTCGCCTGCTCACAAACAACCCGCGCAAGGTAGTCGGCCTGGAAGGCTACGAACTCGAAATCGTGGAGCAAATTCCGATCCGTTCCGTGGTCAACCCGCACAATGCCAAGTATCTTGCCACCAAGAGGGCCAAGCTCGGCCATCTGCTCTGAGCCAAGAACGAAGGTTCGTTGCCTATTGGACAGATTTGTCGCCTCGCCTACACAAACGGGCTTCGGAACATTGGGAAACGCTCAACAAGACTTCTCATTTGAAAGGCTGAACCGGGTTCGGATGCTGACGCTCTACCGCGAAATCCAGTTGCGACTATACCTGAGCCCTGAGCGTACGATCGTTCTGCGATTAGCCCAACACCCGTTTTTCAGACTAAGACTTCTCTGGAATTGTGCACGTTCACTGCTTAGAGTTGAGTCATGGACCTAGTGAGCCGTACATCGCCTCACGGTGCGAAGCAACACCGTGCCCCCTCATTCGAAAAGGTGCCGTTCGAGGATGCAGCATCCATCCTTTGGAAGCACGTGACGGCTCGCCGGTTCAAGTTTGTTTATCATTACCATCCTGAAATCGAATTGATCTATTTCGCCCAAGGAGGAGGAATCGAGTTCGTTGGCGATTCGAGCCAGGTTTTCAATCCGGGCCATCTTGTTCTGTTGGGAAGTAACCTTCCTCATCTTTGGATTAACGATGCAAATTGCCACTACGCCGAAATTTGCGTGGTTCAGTTCAAGCCGGAGCTTTTCGGAGAACATCTCCTGGTTCTACCCGAATTCTCTCGCTTGAAGGTGTTGATTGATGCCGGCTCGCGGGGAGTGCAATTTTCAAGTCTGATTGCTTCGCAAATCGGCCCTCTCTTGATGCGTTTGGGTGCGGAATCCGGCGCGAAACGCTTGCTTACCTTGTTTGAAATTCTGGTTTCGCTAAGCAGGGACACTCAGAGCCGTACGCTCTGCACGAATTCCTACAACCATCAGCAAGAATCCACCGTCGAACAGAAACGCCGGATTAATCAGGTTTATCACTACCTTAACGAGCACTTTCGCGAGTCCTGCTCTGTCAGTGGAGTCGCCAAAGCCGTTGGAATGAGTCCGACGGCCTTCAGTCGCTTTTTCCGTCACGAAACGGGACGCACCCTCGTCGAAGTCCTGATAGAACTTCGCATTAGCTATGCCTGCAAGCTTCTGAGAGATACCGACAAGAACATCGCCGAGATCGCCTATGAATGCGGCTATAGCAATCTAGCCAACTTTAATCGCCAGTTTCGCTGGCGATGCCGGATAACGCCAAAAACGTACCGCAAGCATTGGCCTGAAGAGGAGGCTGCTTAGCAGCCATATTGGCGTAAGGAAAGTATCAGCTTGAAGGCTCTGTTCGCCTTTAGGCGACCGGTGCTTCTCCTCCATTGGGAGAGGAGTGCCACTTCGTAGATCGTGGGTCAAACGCCTTTGAGGCTTGATTGGCAGGAATTGCCTGCCTTGTCCGGAACACGAACGAATGTCGTTTTCCTCGCGCAGAGAGTGTTTTTGGCCAGCATGAAGAAAAGTATCATCAATCGGTAGTCTACGCGGAGACTGCCACGACGAGTTTTGCGATATTTACCCGGTAAGTGAAACCCGAGTAATGAAAAAGCACCTGACTATTTTGGTTAGCATCGTTCTCACGTTGGCGATGTCGACGATGCGAGCCGACACCACCATAAAAATCCTGCACCTGCAGGA
>DASTFP010000229.1:0-9128 GCA_035719865.1 Terrimicrobiaceae bacterium
GGCTCGCTGCATGAGGAAGAGGAAGGCACCGTGACCACGGCCGAGGGCCGAGTTACGCGAATCCGGCAGGCCGTGACGCCGCCAGGGGAAGCGCGCACCGATACCGAAATCCTGCTCGAGATGGCCCGCCGCCTCGGGGCCGAAAAGTATTTTTCGTTTGGCAGTTCCGAAGAGATTTTCAACGAGCTGCGTGTCGCTTCGAAAGGCGGCACGGCCGATTACTTCGGCATCACGTATGAGAAGATCGAGAAGAACATGGGCGTATTCTGGCCTTGCCCCAGCCTCGATCATCCAGGCACACCACGACTCTGGGAAGACCGCAAATTCAAAACGCCGGACGGCAAGGCGCATTTCGTTGCCGTGACCTACCGCGATCCCGGCGAGGTGACCGACGCCGAATATCCTGTAATCCTCACGACCGGGCGGGTCGTCTCGCAATATCTCAGCGGCACGCAGACGCGCCGCATCGGGCGGCTGGTGGATCAATATCCCGAGCCGCTTCTGGAGATTCACCCAAAGCTCGCCGCGCAATACGGCATCGCGGATCGCGAACTGGTGCGAGTGATCTCGCGGCGCGCCAGCGCGGAGTTTCCCGCGCAACTCGTCGAAACAATCCGCGAGGACACCGTTTTTGTTCCTTACCACTGGGCCGGCAAACAATCCATCAACCAACTCACCTCCGGAAATCTCGATCCGGTTTCGAAGATTCCGGAGTTTAAGGTGAGCGCCGTGCGTCTGGAGCCTCTTGGAAAAAGGGCGCCTCTGCCGGCACAAGACAGCCTTCAACCGAGCGGCGGCTCGCCCGGACACCCCAGCCCGAAACCTCCTCCGGTTCATGAACTCGCCCGAGCCCCGAAAGAGTCCGCTCCCGCTTCGCACGCATCTTAATCTCCCAGGCGTCTCTATTTAACCCCCACCGAATATGCTCCTTCAATTCAAGCAGGAAGAGGAATTCTTCATGGACCCGCAGCGTTGCATCGGCTGTCACGCCTGTGAGATGGCGTGCGCAGAGTGCGAGACGAACGGCCAGACGCCGATGGTGAGCGTCGACTATGTCGATCGTTACTACACACCGCAAACGAGCGTGCAGATCTGTATGCACTGTGAAGACCCCACGTGCGCCAAGGTGTGCCCCGCCGACGCGATTCAGAAAGACGAGTTCGGCATCGTCCATAGTGCCAATACGGCCCGGTGCATCTCGTGCTCGAACTGCGTTTACGCTTGTCCGTTCGGCGTTCCAAAAAAGGCCGAGCCGATGCAGCTCATGATCAAATGCAATATGTGCTACGACCGCACCAGCGCGGGCAAAAAACCGATGTGCGCCACCGTCTGCCCGAGCGGCGCGCTTTGGTACGGAACGCGCGAGAAGATGCGTGAGTTACGTCCGAACAGCACACCTGTGAATACCTTTCGCTTCGGCAAGCAGAGCGTAAAAACCAAGGTTAACGTGATGATGCCCAAGGGCAGTACAGAACTGATTGTGGATTGAGACTATGAAGGAGACCGAAGCCCCTCTGACGTCGAAGCCCGCTTGGGCCGCCGATTTCCCCATCGACCGCGTCGAAGCCCAGCACGTGGCACGACGCGAGTTTGCAAAGTATCTTATTGTGGTGTCCGGAGGGCTTGCCGCCGGAAGCGCGTGGGTGGCCGTGCGTGACAAACTGTTCCCGCACCCGCCGATTACCGGCGAGCATCTGATCTGCAAGAAACAGGAGGTGCCCGTCGGCGGTACCCGTGCGTTTACGCTTCCGGGCAGTGCCCTGCCGTACATCCTTATCAATCTGGGCAATGAGGAATGGCGCGCCTTTGAGCAAAAGTGCACGCATCTTTCTTGCGCGGTGTTTTACCAACCGCACGAGGGGAAGATCGAATGCCCCTGCCACAACGGCTGGTTCGACGCGCGTACTGGCGCACCGCTGCAAGGGCCGCCGCAACGCCCGCTGCCACAGCTCCAGCTCGAAATCCGCGGCGACGATATATTCGTGGTACCATCGCCGCACGACGCGCACGCTGCCTAGAGGCGCCATGGCCGCGACGCGACAAGCCCTCAGTCAGGCGCACCCGGCGAAAACCAACGTCCTCTCCGTCGGGCTTATCTCGGTCCTCATCTTAATCATCAGCCTGCAAATCTGGCTGCTTAGCGCGAGCGTGAATACTTCGCTGGGAGGCCATGCCAACGTTGCCTGGTCGGCTTTCTATGCTTCGCTGGCGCTGTTTCTCGTCAGTTTGGTGACGCTCAGTTATCTGCCGCTGCCTATTCGCGTCCCGATAGTGGTGGAGCGAGAGGAGGCCTTCACGGACGCGGCGCTTGCCTGGCGGACGCTCGCCATCAGCGCAGTGTCGCTCGCACTCTCGTTTGCCGTGTGGTTCATGTGGTCGGCGATCGCGGTGAAGCTCAATGACGCAGGTTTCGGATTAACGAAAAACCAACTCTTCTGGCTTACAGCCACTCCCGTGATCCTCGGCTCACTACTGCGCATCCCCTACGGACTCATTGTTTCGCGCTTTGGCAGTCGGCGCAGCTATGCGGCAGTCACTCTAATTCTTCTCTTGCCGGCCCTTGGAACCGGCTTCGCGGTCCAGGACCCTAAGACCCCTTACTGGGTGCTGCTTTTCTGGTCTGCCGTGACGGGAATTGCAGGAGCTAATTTTGCGACGTCGATGGCGACGGTGACACTCTGGTTTCCCAAGCAACTTCAGGGCTCGGCCCTCGGCATCAACGGCCTGGGGAATCTCGGTGTGACAATCGCCCAGTTTACCATCCCGCTGGTGATCGGGTTTTCCCTGCTAGGTGGTTCTGAGGCTTCGCCCGGCGCGGCTGTGCCGTCCATCCATCTGGGGAATGCCGGTTTCGTGTGGGTCCCAATCATCCTGATCTGTACCGCCGCGATCTGGTTTGGAACCAAGGACTATCCAGCTGAGCCCAAGACGCTCGCTTCTCAGCTCGTAGCCGGCAGACGGCTGCACACCTGGGTGCTTTCTACGCTCTATTTCCTTACCTTCGGCTGTTTCGTCGCCATGGGCGCGTCGCTGCCGCTAATCATCAAGGAGGTCTTTGCTGCGGCACCCGGTGGGGCGCCGAATCCCCTGCTTTTCGCGCCGTGGGCGGCGGCGATCGCCACCGTAATGCGGCCCCTCGGAGGCTGGCTGGCGGACAAGTTCGGGGCGGGTTTGATCACCTCGATTTCGATCGCAACCATGGCGGTCGGAGGCTTCAGCCTTTCGGCCTTTCTCCAGCCCGACGCGTTCGGACAATTCTTTGCCGTGATTCTCGTCATCTGCGCGGCAGCGGGACTGGGCAACGGCAGCGTGTTCAAGATCATCCCGCTCGTGCTTCCAAAAGAGGCGGGCGCGGCAATCGGCATCGTCAGTTGCCTGGGAGCGCTGGGAGGCTTCGTTCCACCACTCCTGCTGGGATGGACGATGGGTCGCCTTGGCAGCCCCGCCTGGGCTTACACCGGCATGGCTCTTTTCGCCATCCTGTGCCTGGCCGTGAACGGGTATTTCTATCATCGCCGTAATTCACCCAGCCACTGTTAAGAAGCAAGGCTAGGGAGAAAAATCGTGCTCATGATTGTCGCCTTACTCCGGACCGAATACCAGCCGCACGCGTGTCGCGCATTTTCCTACGCTTCGATCAAATAATCGTTGGATAATCGGATGGATCTATCGACTAACTACCTTGGAATGAAGCTGCGCACGCCGCTCGTGCCTTCGGCTTCGCCGCTGTCGCGCAATATTGACGATGTGAAGCGCCTGGAGGATGCCGGCGCGGCCGCCGTCGTTTTTCACTCGGTCTTCGAAGAACAGCTTCAGACCAGCGCGAAAGCCGGAGACTTCAAAGTGGGGCCCGAGCTTTATCTCGATCACATCGCGCAGGCAAAGGATAGTGTAAGCATCCCCATCATCGGCAGTTTGAACGCGGCGAGACCGGGCGGCTGGATCCGCTACGCCCGACAGGTCCAGCAGGCGGGCGCCGACGCCCTCGAGCTAAGCATCTACGATATTCCCACAGAGATGGATCGCGACAGCAGCGAGGTCGAGCAAGTTTACATCGATATTCTGAAAGCTCTGAAATCGGAAGTCACCATCCCGATCGCAGTCAAGCTGAGTCCTTTCTTCAGCAACATGGCGAACATGGCTCGACGGTTCGACGAGGCCGGCGCGGATGCGCTGGTGCTCTTCAACCGTTTCTACCAGCCGGATATCGATCTCGGTAAGCTGGATGTGGCGTTGACGCCCATTCTTAGCGTGCCGAGAGAGATGCGGCTTCCATTGCGATGGATCGGCATTCTCTACGGCCGGGTCCGAGCGAATCTGGCAGCCAGCGGCGGCATTCATCGCGGGAGCGACGCGGTCAAGATGCTCCTTGCCGGTGCGGACGTGACGATGCTCTGCTCGGTCCTGCTGCGCCACGGAATCGAAGACATTGCCGTGCTGGAGCGGGAGTTGGGGGAGTGGCTGGAAAGGAACCGGCACGAGTCGATCGAAGCAGTCAAAGGACTCGTGAGTCACAAGAATTGCTCGAACCCGAGCGCGTTCGAACGGGCTCATTATGCGCGTGCGCTCGATAGCTACGACCCGATATTTCTCATGGCTGGCAAGCCCCATTTTGGCTGAACAGCTTGAGCCAGTGCAAAATCGATGCCGAAGTGGACTCCTCGCAGCAAAGATGAACCCTAGACCCATGAAGCGTTTCTGCGACGCGGATCTGCACGCTACGCAATCTTCCTTCCTCCCAATAGGATCGTCATGAAATGAAGAGGTTTCTCGTGCTGGCGCTGCCACCGTTTATCGTAAGTTGCGAGAGGGCGGCCGTTCGCGAGTACGAAGCGCCGAAGGAAACGTTTGCGCAGAAAGCGGCGGTGAGCGAACAGATCGAACAGGCTCAGAATTCTGCCCAAGCCCCCGCGATCAGTTTGAAGGCCCCTCCACATTGGCAACCGCAGCCGCCGGCGCCGATGCGGAAGGCCAGCTTTGTCGTCCAGGAAGCAGACCGAGCGAAGGTGGATATTTCCGTGACAAGCTTTCAGGGTGAGTCGGGCGGGTTGCTGGCGAACATCAACCGCTGGCGCGGACAGCTTGGTCTCGATGCGGTCGATGCGGAGCAGCTTGAATCGACTGTCGAACGACGGACACTCGCCGGACGTGAGTATGTGATCGTCGATTTCGTTAGCGAGGAGAGCCCGGCGGACAAGAAGCAGCGCATCATCGGCGCGATTGTGCCGGCGTCGGACGAGACTTGGTTCTTCAAAATGACGGGCGGCGACGCGTTGACCGCTGCGCAGAAGCCTGCATTCCTCGAAGTTCTGAAATCGGTCGAGTTTCGCAGCCAATGAATTTGCCTCTTCTTCGGGTTCTCAGTTCGTTGCGCCTCACTGTCGTGCTCCTGGCGCTGTCGATGATGCTGGTCTTCATGGCAACTCTGGCTCAGACGCGGTTGGGCATTTGGGAGGTGATGAGCCGCTACATCCGCACGTTTGTGGTTTGGATTCCGGTCGAGGGGCGCGAGCTGCCTGTCTTTCCTGGCGGCTGGCTGCTGGGCGGGCTTTTGCTGGTGAATTTGATTGCCGCGCACGCCAGCCGCTTCACCTGGTCCTGGAGAAAAGCACCGCTGTTCACAATCCACGGCGGGCTGGTTGTGTTGCTTCTCAGCGAGCTGATCACGGGACTCTTCGCGCGCGAAACGGAAATGACGCTGGACGAAGGCGCAGTACGCTCCTACAGCGAAGCGCCGCGGCACGCGGAACTCGTGATCGTCGACAGTTCGTCTCCAGAGCGCGACCGGGTGTGGGCAATCGCGCAAAAATGGCTTGGTAGCGGCGATCTCATCGAGCACGACACGCTGCCCTTTCGGGTAAAGGTTCATCGGTATTATCAGAATTCACGGGTATTCTTGCCAATCTCGTTTGCTGAAACAAACGCCCCTTTGGCGAATCGCGGCATAGGCGCGAAGCTGCGCTTGATGGAGCAGCCGCGCGACGTCACGACCGACGGGCGCAATACCGTCAGCGCGGTGGTCGAATTGATCGGGGCAGGCGGTCCGCTTGGCGTCTGGACGGTCTCCTCCGCGATTGACGAGCCGCAAAGATTCGAACACAACGGGCGCAGCTATTGGATCGCCATGCGGGCGGAGCGTTTCTACCGGCCTTATTCCATCGAGCTCGTCAAGTTCACGCACGAACGGCACCCCGGCACTGAAGTGCCGAGCCGATTCGCGAGCCGTGTGCGGCTGAAGAATCCCCAGACGAACGAAAACCGCGAGGTGGTAATCTCGATGAATCAGCCCCTTCGCTACGCGGGCGAAACGTTTTACCAGGCAAGCTTTGCGAACGACGACCGTACCTCGATTCTTCAAGCCGTCCGCAATCCTGGGTGGTTGCTACCGTACATTGCGTGTGTGATGGTGGGCGCCGGGCTGATCTGGCAATTCGTCTCGCATCTCGCTCGAGCGCGCCGTAAAAACGACTCCAAGGCCGTTTCGGCTGCGCCGCCGGCTTTGGGCGTTGCCCTCGTAACCGCGCTTCTTGCGGGCGCGTGGTTGGCCTCGGGGCTCTGGCATTTCATTCCCCGCAACGCGCCGGACCTTGACGCATTCGCAAGTCTGCCGGTGATGGCCGACGGGCGGCTCAAGTGCTTCGGCACGCTCGCCCGCGGCGCGCTGCTGACGATGTCTGGAAAACAAAGACTGACGACTCCGCAAGGGGAGCAAATGGATGCGACCCGCTGGTTGCTCACCCTCCTGGCGCGGCCGGAATCGGCGGATTCGTATCCTGTTTTCACGCTTCACCATCCAGATCTGCTGGCATTGCTGGGCCAGCCGTCCGGACCAAAGCGTGTCCTCTCGTTCAATGAAATTCGCAGGCACGGACCCGCGCTCCGCGAGCACGCCGACTCCGCCCGACAGCTTCGGCGCGAGGAGCGAAGTGACTTTCAGCGCGCGGTGCTGAAGCTCGATTACGCTGTGACGCTCTACTGGCGGCTGCGGCACAGCCTAAATTCGGGGGATGCGGCCGCGCTTGGGCTGCTTTTGGAGCATCATGAGCGCGAGTTGCAGCCGGTTGTTCGCAGGATTCGCGAAAACGCAACGAGCGCTGTGACCGACGAGCAGATTGCGGATATCCGGCGAGCGCTCGTGCGTTATGCCGCGGCGGCCGATCTTGCTCATTTCCGGCCCATCGCCTACCCGCATTCGGACAAGCCGCGTGGCGAGTGGATCACACTGGGAGAAAGCCTCACACGAAGCCTCGGCGATGACGCCACGCCGCCGCACGTGGTGGCTTACAAAGACATCGTGCAGAGTTTTGCCACGAATTCGAGTGAGCAGTTCAATGGCCACATCTATTCGCTCCTCAGCTGGCTAAGGGGCCATTTCCCGGAGGCGGCGAGACGCGCCGAGGTCGAAGCAGTTTTCAATCGCCTCGATCTCTTCGGCAAGAGCGCCGCCCTCTACGTCGCGGCATTTCTCGCGCTTTGCGTTTCGTGGCTGGCGTGGCCGCGGACGCTCCGTGCGTTGGCGATTGCTCTCTTGATTGTGGCGTTTGCGGGCCACACGATCGGCCTGCTCCTGCGAATGTATATCCAGGAGCGACCGCCCGTGACGAGCCTTCACGCTTCGGCGATCTTTGTTGGCTGGGCCGCCGTCGCAGCCGGCCTGGTTCTTGAACGTGTGTACCGAACCGGAATTGGCGCGACTGTCGCAGCGATGATCGGTTTTCTTACCCTCGTGATCGCGCTCAACCTCGGCGCGGAAGGCGATACGGTGGAGGTCATGCGTGCCGTGCTCGATTCAAACTTCTGGCTGGCGACGCACGTTGTCGTGATCACGATTGGATATTCCGCCACGTTCGTGGCGGGTACGCTCGCCGCGGTGGGACTGATACGCGGACTTAACAACGCCGGCAGCGTTTATGGCGTTACCTGCTTTGCGCTCCTCTTTAGCTTCGTCGGCACGATTCTGGGAGGCATCTGGGCCGATCAATCGTGGGGACGCTTCTGGGGCTGGGACCCCAAGGAAAATGGTGCGCTGCTTATCGTGCTGTGGAATGCCGTGCTCCTGCACCTTCGCTGGGGCCGGCTTGCCGGCGACCGCGCTCTGATGGCGGGCGCGGTTTTTGGAAACGTGGTCACAAGCTTTTCGTGGTTTGGCGTCAACATGCTGGGCGTTGGACTCCATTCCTATGGGTTTATGGACGGCGCGCCATTCTGGCTTGGCACGTTCGTGCTGAGCCAGTTCGCGATCATGGCTCTGGCGTTTGTGCCCAGTCGCCAAATTCAATCGACGGTGAATGCGGCCTAGCAGCTAGCTTGTCTAAGCTAAGCTTTCAGTCAAGTTCACTTAGGCGCGAAGTGTAGCGGCGAGGTCCTCATCGCCGACCGTGAGGATACGGTCGATACAACTCCGTTTCGTCGCGCGCGACCTATTGGGGCTTATTCTCTATTCGCTCTGTTCCTTTGGCGGCGCCTTGTCCATTGCCGCCTGTCGCTCAGCGGCCTCCTTGTCCCATTGTGGAATCACCGTGCGAAGGAATTCTTCCTTTTCTTGTGTCAGCTTTGCCATATCGAGCCCGATGTAGGCCTGCGCTTTTTCCTTGGTCGAAAGATCGGGGATGGGTACCGGATCCATTACGCCATGCGCCATCAGGATGCGGTTGATCTGCAGCCGCGCCAGACCGGCCTTGTCGATGGATGTGCCGAGCACGCGCGCGCATTCCTGCGGCGAATGGAATCCCATGCCGTTGTGCGCGGCAACCCAGTCCCAACGCCACTGCGCCTGACGAATCAGTTGCAGCACCGGCTTCATTTCCGCCTCGGACGCGCCTGCGTCCCACGCTGCCTTCGCCTCGATGTGCGCTCTGGTAATGCTGTCCTCCGCCAATCGGCGCAGTTGATCGATGCGATCCTGGCGCGCGTAAACGTTCTGCCGGAGCGTCTCCTCGTTCTCGCGATGACAAACCCCGCAGGAGCTCGCGATGTTTTGGAGGGGCGAGCTGATGTGATGATCGGTAAATTTCACGCCGCCCTCGTTGCGATAAGGCATGTGGCAATCGGCGCACGAAACGCCTCGCTCGGAATGAATCCCTGTGCGGTAGGCTTCGTAATCGGGATGCTGCGCTTTGAGCATCGGA
>DASTFP010000230.1:0-7079 GCA_035719865.1 Terrimicrobiaceae bacterium
AGTGCCCAACGTCCGGAAACCCCGAACCCGTTTTCGACGACCGTTGCCTTTCCCGACGGACGGGTCGAGCCGGCGAAGAGTCGCCGCGTGTCGCTGAAGAGCTCAGTCCTTACCGAGCCGGAGGAATATCGATTGGCCAGGCCCACGAATTGATTGATCCAGACGATCCAGGCGACTGAAGCGTCCGCCCCTGCTAGCTCTTCAAGAATTTGGAGAACAACTTTCGGCTCGGTTTCATGTCCGCCGAGACTGGCAGGGATGGCCAGACGGCAGAGTCCCGCAGAAATGAGGCCCTCGACGACCTGCGGCGCCAGGCGGCGGGCCTCTTCGCTCTCCTTCCGCATCGCTCGAATCGTACTCCGCAATGCGCGTGCCGCGCGTAGTTGATCATTCATACTGCCCACATACCACATGACGGCGATCCGGCGTTTGCATCAAAGGATCAATCGTTTGCCTGAAACGTCCACGCTCAGTGCCGCCCTTGGCCAAGCCTTCGGTGGGTTTACCTCAAGTCAACAGCTCAGCCATTTTTTCGCGTCCCGCGCCCTTCAGGCGATAATCGGTTGGGGAGCGACCGAACATCGCCTTAAAGGTGCGGCTGAAATGCGATGGCTCCTCAAATCCGCATTCGAGCGCGATTTCCGTCATGCTCATGCTGGTCGAGAGCAACATCTGCGCGGCGCATTCAAGACGCCGTCCGATTAGCCACTTTCCTGGGGTGGTTCCATAGCACCGACGAAACTCCCGCTTGAAGGAAGAAAGGCTCCGATGACACATCTTAGCGAAGGCATCGAGCGGGAGGCTATGGCAGAAATTCGCCTCCATGATCGCCGGAAGGGGCGGGGCGTCGCACAGGGCTAGCGAGCGAAAATAGGCGGACAATCTCGGATTGCCCGGGCTTACGAGAATACTTATAAGCAACTCCTTGAGCTTCAGCTTCAGCAGTACTTCGGGCGGCTGTTCGTCGTTGGCAAAGTAGACGAGCATCGATTGGAAAAATGCCGACAAGGTCATGTCATTCTTCACGCGGATCACCACCTCACGCGCATCGGGGAGTTGCGATATCGGCTGGAGGTCCGCCGCCAGTTCGCGAACCGCCTCCCGGACGAACGCATCGGGAATGAAGAATATCAGGAGGCAAAGGTCTTCCTCGAGGTGCGGCGGCGAAACGAATGCGCCCTTTCGGAAAAAAACGGTTTCACCGGCTTCGGCGGACCACGTACCCATCGAGGTTTTCCACGTCGATCGCGCGCTCACCACGTGTATGAGATGATCGGTTTGCGACCAGATTCCGAGTGGTTCATCCAGTACCGGGCAGTCGAACTGGGCGAAAAGGATCTCCCCGATCTCGAATCGCTTCGCGGTCGGATTCGCGCGAATGATTTCAAAGGCATTCAGCAGGGCGCTCATGTGAAAGTTCCGGCTGTTTTAGGTCCTCGGGCAAGCCAGCGGAGGAGAATGAGGAAAGGCACGAACCAAAGTTCGCGTCGAGTCTCGGCTGGATCCACGAATGTAGCCAACAGGGACCTCGCCGCGTCATCGCCAGCGCACGGCAATCCGTCTAAAGGTCGCTCGCCGCCAAAATCGGCTGCTGGGGCGACAGGTCTTGTGATGGAGAAACGTTGAAGATGGAAACACGGATTTTCCAGCCATCGGCCTCGCGAGCATAGATTTCCAACCAGTGACCCCCAACTTGGAGGGGACCCCTTTCGGTTTGAAGGAGAGACCGCCACGATCCGACCGCGCAAAGTTCGTCGCCGATAGCGTTCAGCTGACTCCGCATGCCGAAGAAGTCGGTCAAATTCGAGCGCTGGAACACACCGGCATATCTCTTCTCTATGGCCGCGCGCCCGGAGAACAGTCCTTCAGGCGCTACAAGAAGGGCGCTCTCGGTAAAGAGTGAGGCCAAGGCTTCGGCGTTCTTCTCATTGAACGCCTTTTCATACTTCATGCTGAGCGCAGAGTCGTAGAAACTTACAAGTTGCCGGGCGGCTTCCGGATCGGCCGTATCCTTCCATTGGGCGATACCTTGCAGAGCAACGCCACTGGTCAACCCTACCAAAGTTAGCAGAAAGCGTATTCTCATTCTTAAGCCTATTGGCACTTTCCTGTTCCTTCAACCAATGATTTGGATCGCTATTTTCGTTTCTTGTGGCGCGTTGGTCGTCGGCAATGGTTGGCCTGCGGTGCGCTAATCCTCGCTCTCTTGCTTGGCGTTAACCTGCGTGACACGTGACGGCCGTAGAGTGGAGGTGCTGGAGCAAGTCCTGGCCGATTTTCCGTTTCCGTGGCTCGATTCACGAACGCTCCCGTAGTGCCTTCCCGGTTAGCCACGCGGCACGGAGTTCTCGAGCTAGACGGTTCTTTGCCTTCTGCTCCCGGCATCCTTCATGCGCACCGCGGCACTCTGCCCGGCGGCGGGTAATGCTCAGTCTTGCTTCGAGACATGAGGTCCTCCAATCAACCGGAAGGCTTAGCGACGCCCATGTTCAGCGCGAACCTATCAAATCGCAAAGTCCTTGTATTCCGGTTTGGCGACCTCGGTGGGAGGAAAGAGCATGCCGGCACCAACTGTCGCGTTGGTGCCTTGTTCAATAAGTATGAAAGAGCCGGTCAGCCGGTTGGTCGCATAAGCATCGAAGACCAAGGGCTTGGACGTCCTCAGCCGGACTTCTCCGATATCGTTCATCACCAATTCCGGCGTCTCAGGTTCGGTATCCAGCGTTGAGACATTGATGCGATGTTCGATCGTGGTAATGACAGCTTGGAGAGTCTGAGTCGTATGCTTAAGGAAGTATTTTTTCCCTCGCTGGAGCGGACGCGGGTGCATCCAGCAAATCTTCGCATGAAGCTCGGAGCTTGCACCGGGGAGATTGTTGGGATCCACGAACAGGTCACCGCGACTCACGTCAATGTCATGCTCTAGCACGAGAGTGACCGATTGCGGGCTGAAAGCTTCCTGCAGCGGCGAGTCGAAGGTCCAGATTTCCTTGACGTCGCTGCTGAAGCCGCTTGGCAAGACCATCACCGGTTGGCCGATGCGAACGATGCCGCCGGCGATCTGTCCGCTAAAACCGCGGAAATCGTGCAAGTTGGTGTCCCTCGGATTGTTCGGGCGATTCACCCATTGCACCGGCAGTCGAAAATCGCTCAGGTTCCAGTCGCTCCCGATGTGGACGCCTTCGAGATGGCCCAGCAGCGTGGGACCAGGATACCACGGAGTGTGCTTTGAGGAATTGACGACATTGTCGCCGTGGAGAGCGCTGACCGGGATGAACTTCACATCCTTCATGTCGAGGCGCGGGAGAAACTCCTCGAACTGATTGCGGATCTCGACAAACCGCTCCTCACTCCAGTCCACGAGGTCCATCTTGTTGACCGCGACCACGAGATGCGGAATGCGGAGCAGCGAGGCGATGCATGCGTGGCGGCGACTTTGCTCGATGACACCCAGGCGGGCATCCACCAGGATCACCGAGAGATTCGCCGTCGAGGCACCCGTCACCATGTTTCGCGTGTATTGAACGTGCCCGGGGGTATCCGCGATAATGAATTTGCGGCGCGGGGTCGCAAAATACCTGTAGGCGACGTCGATGGTGATGCCCTGCTCGCGCTCAGCCCTAAGGCCATCAGTAAGATTCGCGAGATTGATCTGGCCGCCACCGGTGATGTCCGCGGAGCGCTCGAGTGCCTCGAGTTGATCCTCCATCAATGACTTCGAGTCGTAGAGCAGCCTACCGATGAGCGTGGATTTTCCGTCATCCACCGAGCCGCACGTGTTGAAGCGCAGCAAATCGACGGGATGATGCAGCGGGACGGTCATCGCTCTCAAAAGTAGCCGACCTTCTTGCGGTCTTCCATGGCGGCTTCGGAGGCCCTGTCGTCGGCGCGGGAACCGCGTTCCGTGACCCTCGCGACCGCAATTTCCGCGATAATGTCGTCGACATTGTCTGCGGGCGACACAACACATCCCGTGCTGATGATATCGCCGATCGTTCGAACGCGGACGACGAGATTTTCGACCCGTTCACCGGGTTTGGGGGGTAAGAGAGCATTGACGGGAAGCCACTGGTCATTTCGTCGCACACAACGGCGCTCATGGCTGAAGTAGATTTTCGGCACCTCCAGCTTCTCCTTGCGGACGTATTCCCACACATCCATTTCGGTCCAATTGCTGAGAGGAAAGACGCGCATGTTTTCGCCGGGGTTGATCCTGGCATTATAAAGATTCCAGATTTCGGGGCGCTGGTTCTTTGGATCCCATTGACCGAAGGAATCTCGAAAGCTGAAGAACCGCTCCTTGGCGCGCGCCTTTTCCTCATCGCGGCGCGCCCCGCCGATGCAGCAGTCGAAGCCAAACTCCTCGATGGCCGCGAGAAGCGTGGGAATCTGCAAATGGTTACGGCTGATCTGTCCCGGGGAAAGCACCGCGATTCCTTTCTCGAGGGCTTCGTCGACTGTTCGAACGATGAGCTTCGCCCCGAGTTCCCGCGCGCGGCGGTCACGAAACTCGTTCAACTCCGGAAAGTGGTGTCCGGTGTCGATGTTCAGGAGCGGCATCGGCAATTCTGAAGGGCGGAAGGCCTTTTCAGCGAGACGAAGCAGACAAATCGAATCCTTGCCTCCGGAGAAAAGCAGCGCTGGGCGTTCAAACTCCGCCGCGACTTCGCGCATCACATGGATGGCTTCTGTTTCCAGATACTGGAGATGATCGAGATAATAGCTGCTCATCGAACGAGCCGAAGACCCGCAGACCTGCTTCCTACGGCATCGAGGCCCAAGGATTCAACTCTTTAGAACCTCTCCGCCCCAGTTGGCATGAAGGCCGCACTCTCGCTTTTCGTCGGCCTTGGCGGGATCGAAATAGTCCCACTCGTTGGGGAGATGGTGCTCTTCAAGATACCGCTCGAGCTCGGCATCGCTCAGGTGAAACAACGGGCTGACCTTCAGGGTGCCAAAGTTTGAGTCGAGCGAGACGATATCGAGTCCGGCACGATTCGGGTTCTGTACCTTGCGCAGCGCTGTAATCCAGACTCTCGGTGCGAGTTCTTTCATACCCCGCTGAAAGGGCTCCAGCTTCATCAATGCGCTGAACTGCTTGAGGCCTTCCTCGTCGTCAACCGAGGGAATAGGTCCGTATATGGAGTCCCGATGGGCAGCGCTAATCCGCGGGAGATAAGCGCGTATTTCCAGATTCAGCAGGCGGCGGAGCTCTTCGGCGTGCCGATAGGTGGCTGGACGGTTATAGCCGTGGTCTACCCAAATCACCGGGATACGAGGTTGCACCTGAACGGCCATGTGCAGGATCACTGCTTCGTAGGGGCGAAAGTTCGTTGAGATGATGGCGCGACCATCCGCCTGCGCGACGGCCCAGCGGGTAATCTCAAGCGGTGAGAAATGCCGGAGTTCGGCGTTCCAATTTGCAATTTGATCAGGAGTCATTTCACGCTGGAATTAAGGCGAGGTCGTCCCTTGGTGTGCCAACAGCGTGGATCGTAGCGTCCTCTGGCAGGATCACCCGGTCGCAAAAGTCGCCAAAGCCCTCGCCGTCGTCTCGCTCGAGAGCGTAGCGCTTGATCACCGGCGTGAGAAGCCTCAAGGCATCGTCGATAGTGATGCTCGGTGATACCAGACGCCCGAGCCGTGTGCCATTGTAGCTGGCACCAAGATACAGCGCGTATTTGTTTGGAGCCCTGCCAACAAGACCGATCTCCGCGAGATATGGTCGGGCGCATCCGTTCGGGCAACCTGTAATTCGAAGACTGATCGCGTCCTCCCGCAGTCCGGCCTCCTCGAGGATAGCTTCGAACTTTGCTAGCAGGTCTGGCAGCGCCCGCTCGCTTTCGGCCAGGGCGAGACCGCAGGTCGGCAGGGCCACGCAGGACAGCGCGTTGAGGCGCATCCCCGAGCGGCTGTTCTCTCCCGTCAGACGATGCCGGGCGAGGATTCCATCAATCACGGGCTTTTGCGCGGCAGGCACGCCTGAGACCGTCAGATTCTGCGAAGGAGTGAGTCGAAAGTCCCCCGAATGGATCCGGGCAATCTCGCGCAGGGCGGTCTTCATCGGCCAACCAGGGAGATCCTTAATGCGACCGCTGAGGATGTGAAGTCCATAGAACCAAGAGCCGTCTGCGCATTCGTGCCATCCCAGGGGATCCGCGATGGTGCTGAATTCGAATGGACGTGGAGGCTTAAAGGTCACACCCGACAGTCGCTCGACCTCGGACTTGAACCAGTCCACTCCGCGATCTTCGATCGTATACTTAAGCCGCGCATGGCGGCGATTCGTGCGATCGCCATAGTCTCGCTGCGTAATCAGCACGGCCTTTCCCACGGCATTGACTTTTTCCCCTGGAATGAAGCCAAGGACATCGGCGAGCCTGGGAAAAGTTTCGACGTTGCCATGGTTCATGCCCATACCACCGCCCGCGGTGACGTCATAACCCGCCAACTGCCCGTTCTCGACAACGGCAATAAAGCCCAAGTCTTGGGAGAAAATGTCTACATCGTTGGACGGAGGCGCCGCAAAGGCCGTCTTGAACTTGCGAGGCAGGTAGGTCGGTCCGTAGATTGGCTCAAATTCCGGCTCGCCCCCGGCGACGAGTTCTTCATCCAGCCAAATCTCATGGTAGGCGCGCGTCTTTGGAAGAGCGAACTCGCTCCAGGCTTTGGCTTCGTCATAGACGCGCCGAAGGAGGGCGTTGTGCTCGGGATTGGGCGGAGCCATCACGTTGCGGTTCACGTCGCCACACGTCGCAATGGAATCCAGCAGCACCTTGTGCATTCCCTGAATGAGCGGCTTCACGTTTCCCTTGAGAATTCCGTGGAATTGGAAGGTCTGTCGTGTCGTAAGACGAAGGGACGGCAGAGCCAATTCTTCAGAAAGTTTGTCCAGCACGAGCCATTGCAAAGGAGTCGCCCTCCCGCCCGGAAGGCGCACGCGGAGCATGAAGCCGAAAGCCTTCTCCTTACCCGCTTTCTTGAGCGCGGCACGTTGATCCCGATCGTCCTGCAAATAGAGGCCATGGAATTTTGTGAGCTGGCTGTTGCTCTCGGAAATCGCGCCCGTGGACTCGTCA
>DASTFP010000231.1:0-9018 GCA_035719865.1 Terrimicrobiaceae bacterium
TGTTTATCAGTCTTGAGGTTGTCCTCCTTTTCAACCTTTTGATCCTGGTTCACGAATTGGGGCATTTTCTCGCTGCGAAATGGCGCGGGTTGCTGGTCGAGAAATTTGCCATCTGGTTCGGCAAGCCGATCTGGAGCAAGACCATTAACGGGGTGGAATACCGTCTCGGCAGCATTCCCGCGGGCGGCTACGTCGCGATCCCCCAGCTCGCTCCCATGGAAGCGCTCGAAGGAAAGGTCGAAACAGATCGCAGCCAGCTTCCGCCTGTCAAACCGCTCGACAAGATCATCGTCGCCGCCGCCGGACCGGCCTTCAGCCTCGGACTGGCCTTTTTGATGGCCTTCATCGTCTGGTTTGTCGGCAAACCGGAAAGCGAATCGGACTCGACCACTATCGGGTACGTTAAGCCGGGAGGACCCGCGGAGTACGCAGGCCTCCGTGTTGGCGACCGGATTCTCGCCGTGGATGGGCAACCAGTTAAGAGATTCATGGGAGGCACGGATGGAGTCAAATGGCGGATCATCCGTAGTGAGAGGGACACGATTCCCTTTCGCGTTGAGCGTGATGGTGAAGAGTTGACCATTAACTCCGGCTGGACAAAGCCCGCCACGGCAAGTTGGAGGCGTCCGGCTTTGCGCGAAGTCCAGATAGGCCCGCGCATCCTCCCGGGGATCGGGTTTGTTTTGCGGGGTTCTGTGGCCGACAAGGCGGGGCTCAAGGCCGACGATTTGATTGTTGCTGTGAACGGCAAGCCGATTATCAATCTGGATGAGATCGTTCCCTTCCTTAAAGACAATGCGGGAAAGTCGATCGAACTAACGGTGAACCGCGAGGGACAATCACTCCCAGTTGCCTTGCCTGTTCCCCCGGCGACGGCCTCCAACCCCAACGCGCCCATGGATCTGGGAATAGACTGGGGGCGGGTCGTCTTCAGCCACCCCACGCCATGGTCGCAGGTCAAGGATGCGGCAACGAGCATTTTCCGGATGGTCGGAGCCCTTCTCTCGCCGAAGTCCGATGTGAAGGCGGCGCACTTTAGCGGACCTGTCGGCATCATGCGGCTGTATTATCAGGTGTTTGAAACGAACTACGGCTGGCAGCTCGCGCTATCCCTTAGCGTGCTGATCAACGTAAACCTCGCCATCCTCAACATGCTTCCGTTTCCGGTGCTCGATGGCGGGCACATCGTGCTTGCCCTGGTCGAAGGTATCCGGCGCAAGCCGATCAATGTTCGCGTGCTCGAGGTCGTGCAGACAGCCTGCGCAGTTCTGCTCATCGGCTTTATGCTCTATGTGACTTTCTTCGACGTCGGGGACATCTTCGCCACGCGCCCGAAAGAGGCCACCGAGCAGACCAAGTGAGCCTTCGATACTGCCAGAGTCCCTTCTCCTACTCCCGTCGCGAAACGCGCGAGGTGCGGGTGGGAAAAGTCGGTGTCGGAGCAGGCAATCCAATCCGCGTGCAGTCCATGATCACCTGCGACACGATGGATACCCGGAAATCCGTTGCCCAGACGCTGGATCTTGTGGCGGCCGGTTGTGAGATCGTGCGGATCACTGCGCCAACCGTTAAGGACGCGGCAAACCTTCAGAAAATTGCCGAAGATCTGCACGCGAAGAATTGCGACGTTCCCCTGGTCGCGGACATCCACTTCAAGCCCGAAGCGGCGATGGAGGCGGCCAAGTGGATCGAAAAGGTGCGCATCAATCCGGGCAACTATGCGGACAAAAAGAAATTCGCCGTCCGTGAGTATACGGATGATGAATACCAGGCCGAACTCGATCGGCTTCGGGAAAAGTTTCTGCCCCTTGTCGAGTTGTGCAAGGAGCGCGGTATTGCGATGCGCATCGGCACCAACCACGGCAGCCTGAGCGATCGCATCATGAATCGCTATGGCGACACACCGCTGGGAATGGTCGAAAGTGCCCTGGAGTTCGCCCGCATCGCCCGCGACTTGAATTACCACGACTTCATTTTTTCCATGAAGGCGAGCAATCCCAAGGTGATGATCGAAGCCTATCGCCTGCTCGTTGCACGCCTCGCTGCGGAGGGACCGGACTGGAACTACCCCGTCCATCTCGGCGTCACCGAAGCCGGCGACGGGGAAGATGGCCGCATCAAAAGTGCCATTGGTATCGGCAGCCTGCTGGCTGACGGGATTGGCGACACGATCCGGGTTTCGCTCACCGAGGACAGCATCCACGAAATACCCGTGGCGCGGGCCATCGTCGAGGCCGTGCCCGGCAAGGCAAACGGTCCGCCTCCGGAGGTTACGGACGGGCACTACAGCTATGACGCGTTTACCTACCAGCGCCGTCCCTCGCGCGTAGTGGCGATAGGAGATGTGAGGCTTGGAGGCGAGGAATTGGTGCGCGTGGTCGTGAGGCAGGCGACTTACGATCGGCTTGCACACAAGCTGGATCGACTCGGCGACTATCAACCCGAGATCATCTACGAGAGTGCCGGGATTCGGGAAGTTGATCCGGCAAACAAGGCGGAGATCGAGGCAGTGAACAGGGAACCGCGGGATGTCATCGTCACGGTTCGAGACGGCGTCGATCTGCCGGTGATTGCAGCGTTTCGGCTCCTTGCCGCCAGACTCGAAGCGCGTCATCCGATTTTGCTCAAGGATACACTCTCCGTGTCAAACAGCCGCGCGAGCGACTTCCTCGCCACGCTTCTCGCGGCGGCAACAAACATTGGCGGGCTGATTTGCGACGGCATTGGAGACGCGGTTCTCGTGCAGGGCGATGCGATCGGGACCCAGGCGCCGGGTCAGTCTCTACGGCTCGCCTACAATATTCTCCAAGCCGCCGGGGCCAGGATTTTCAAGACCGACTATGTTGCCTGCCCGAGTTGTGGGCGCACACTTTTTGATCTTCAAAGCACGACAGCCAGGATCAAGTCGGCCACCTCTCACCTCAAGGGGGTCAAGATCGCGATCATGGGCTGCATCGTCAACGGCCCGGGCGAGATGGCCGATGCGGATTTCGGCTACGTCGGGGGCGCGCCGGGCAAGGTGAATCTCTACGTGGGCAAGACGGCGGTGAAGTTCAACATTCCTGAGAAGGATGCCGTCGAGCGGCTCAAGGACCTTATTCGCGAGCATGGAAAGTGGATCGAAGCACCCGAAGCGGTCGGCGAGATCTCTTAGCGCCATTCGACAACGCTTCGCCAAGCGGGTAGATTTGCCGTGATGGAAGGATTCGGGAAACTGCTTGTCATCGCCGGGCTCGTCTTGACAGCCGCCGGCGCGCTATTGTGGTCCGGTTTTGGCAAGGGCTGGCTCTTCCGTCTCCCGGGGGATATTCACGTTGAACGCGGCGGCTGGGGATTCTACTTTCCCATCGTCACCTGCATCCTGATCAGCATCGTCCTGACGATCGTGTTGAACATCTTTCGGCGGTAAAATTTTTCCTCGCGGTGATCGGCTTCGGATGTTTTTCTTCCCCGTCATGAAAACGCTCGCGACGACCCTCACCGCTTTTGTAATGGCGGCTTCGCTCAGCTCCTGCAGCTGGCTAAAGTGGAAATATGAGAAGAACGAAGCGGCCAGTGCGGCCTATCTGTCGGAGCGGAAATCGGCGCCGGCAGGGATGAACATTGAGGGTCTTTGGTATTCGCCTCAATGGGGCATGGTCGTCTTCAACCAGGAGGCCGATGGCAGGTTGAGCGGAATCTTCCGCGATCACTATGTCATCAACGGACTGGTCAGCGGCAAGAGTGCCTTCATCACGCTGATCGACGATGACTGGGTGGAGTATACTGTGGAGCTCAAGCGCAAAAGCAGGGAAGAGCTTGTCGGATTCTATTCACCCAGCGTTCCTTTCTCGGAGAAAGATGCCAATGAGCTCGTCCTGAAGCGCGTCGGGGACTAAGCGATAACACGGTGTAGAGACGGCGGCGATCGCGTCGTCATCGAGGGATGCCGATGCTGCGCGGGCGTTCCCGGTATGATACGCCGCCTAAGCTAAGCCATACGTGCCAGGAGGCCTGTGAGGTAGGGAAGAAGCTGTTTCTTGCGAGAGACAACACCGTCCAATCTCCATCCGTATTCGCCCGCTTCGGGATAGTCAATCAGGCGGGTGAAGGACGGATCGCCCCTGACCAGCAGGATCGAGTTCTGCGTGTTGATGTCGGTGATCAAGAGCGCCGCAAACAAGTAACCTTTGGCAGCGCGGAGGGCCTCCAAGGCCTCCAGCAGCGCCTCTCGCTTGGCATTAAAGGGTGCGAAGCTTAGTTCCTCGATCTGCGCGACGGTGTATTTCTCAGAGCCGTGGTCATACTCCTTGGAGTCTGCGGTCACCGCCTCGTCAGGCGTCATGGTCTGGAGCGGCGAGCCAACCGAGAAGATCTCCGAAGCCAGGGCCGCCGGATCAATGCCGCTCAGTGCCGAGAGTTCTCCCATCAGGGCGCGATCGACATCCGTCGTCGTCGGCGAGGTGAGGTTGAGAGTGTCCGATATCATGCCGCACATGAGCAGACCGGCGAGATTCTTCGAAATCGGAACGCCCGCTTGTTGAAAGAGTGTCCCCACGATGGTTGAGGTCGACCCGACAGGACGATTCAGGAAGAGAATCGGGGACTCCGTGGGCGGGGCGCCGATACGGTGATGGTCGAGAATCTCCGCGATAGGCACGAGATCCGCGCCGTCCACGGCCTGCGAGAGTTCATTGTGATCAACCAGGATGAGCTGGCGCGGGATGGGTTTCAGGAAGTCGCCCTTGGCCAGGATGCCCCGAAGATTTCGGTGCTGGTCGAGCACAGGGAAAGCGAATTGCGACGAGAGGGCCAAATCCCTCTGGGCTTCGACGAGAGGGGTTTCGGGGGCCAGCGAAACGATATCGTCGTCCAGCATCTCGCCAGCTCGCACTGAGCTGCGCGCCAGCAACACAGTGGTTGCGGTGTCGTGCGGCGAGCTGATGATCACGGTGCCCCGTTCGTCTGCGGCCCGCAGGATTTCTTCGTCGACCTTCAGTCCTCCGGTGACAATTACGGCATGCACCTTTTGCTCGATGGCAAGTCTCTGAATATCGTGGCGGTCCCCGACGATCAGGATCGCTTTCTGGTTGTCGAGGCTGCCCAGTCGCCGCTTGAAGGACTCAAGCTCCATGGCCGCAACGATCAGGGTGAAATGGCGGATGTCGCTTTCCGGCGTGCCGGCCAGCAGCGCACCGCCAATCGTCTCGATGACTTCCTTCAGAGCGGTGCGAACCTCCCGGTGCAACCCGATCTTATCGCGGGGCGGAAAGAGGTATTGGGTGATTTTGAAGGTGGAAATGAGTCCGACGCACCGCGCGCTCTTCTCCACGACGGGCAAACCCCGCAGGCCATTTTGGCCGATTCGGGTGAAGGCCTCGTAGACCGGCTCCTCGGGTCCGACGCTCAAGACGTCCCGATTCATCACATCCTCGACGCGGGGGCGCACGCTCGTAATGAAAAGGGGCGCTTCGTAGCCGAATTTCTTCAGCGCGTAATCGATTCGCTGGTTTGTGTTGCCGCAGCGAGCCGCGCGCACGTTGTTTTCGCCGATTGCCTTCTTAAGCTCCGCATAGCCAATGGCGGAGCAAATGGAATCCATGTCCGGGTTCTTGTGACCGATTACTATTGTCTGCATGCGATCTGCGTAGCGTGCACGAAACTTTCCTAATAGGAAAGCATTCATGAGGTTAAGGTTTGCCTATTTTCTTCTCGTCGTTGCGGTCCAGGAACTCTCGCTCCGCGCGCAGGAATCGGCTTCAGCTGCCACCTCCATCGATGCAATCCTCTTGCGGACGAATCTTTGGGAGGCGACGGCGCAAGAGCTCGAGCCCGATCTAAAGAGCCTGGGATTCGAATGGATTTCGGCCAATCGGGACGTCGCCCGCTCTGCTACACGCGGCCTGATTTTTCTAAAGCATTCTCTTAATGAGGCGATTTTTTCGTTTCGCGACGGGAAGCTGGGCGGGGCAAGACTTGTTTATTTCAATCGCGGGGACTCCGGCGCTCTGCGGGAGGAACAGTTTGAGGCACTACTCGGCAGCATAACCGGGGAGCTCACTGCGCTCACCGGGCGGCAACCGACGGAGCGCGGACGGGATCCCGGTGGCGCCGTGAAGGCCGAGGGACGCATCTGGGATACGGGTCAGACGCGATACTTGCTCGAATGGAGTGTTACGAAGGGATCGCACGTCAGAGGAATTCCGTTTCGGGCGGAGTTTATTCGCCTCGCCGTCAGCCCTGGCGTCACAGCGCCCGCGGCCATCGGCGCCGCACCGGTGACAGCGCGGGATCTCGTGAAACGGTTTGTTGGGCGCGATCACGTCAAGGGTTTTGCGGGCGGCGATGTAAAGCTCGGGGATCTGCCCATGGTTGATCAGGGCCAAAAAGGTTACTGTGTGGTAGCATCGGTCGAGCGTGTGCTGCGTTACTACGGGGCCAGCGTCGATCAGCACGAGTTGGCCCAGATTGCCAACAGCGACTCCGCAGCCGGCACCAGCACGGACGCCATGCTGGCTTCGCTCAAAGCGCTCACCGCGCGTCTCGGGGTGAAAGTGCGTTCCCTCTACGAGTGGAACGTTCGGGACTACTTCAAGATGCTTGAAGATTACAACCGAGCCGCAAAGCGCGGCAAGGTTGCTCCGGAAGTCAAACTCACTGGACCAGTGATCGACGTGGACGCCTGCTATTCACAGATGAGGCCGGAGGTCTTGAAGGAGGCGCGCATGAAAAGCAGCGCAGATTTCGGCAGATTCAAGCGCGATATCCAGCGGAGCATCGACGAAGGCATTCCCCTGCTCTGGTCCGTGCGGCTTGGCTTGATTGAAGAGAAAGAAATTCGCCAAGCATCGGGCGGGCATATGCGCATCATCCTCGGCTACAACCCGGCGACGAATGAAATTCTTTACACCGACTCCTGGGGCCTGGGCCACGAGGAGAAACGGATGCCACTCGATGACGCATGGACAATCACGATCGGTCTCAGCACCTTGCAGCCGATTTCGTGAGACATGGAACTTTCTTTTGTTTCGCGCGGCATTGAGAAATCTTTTGCGTTTCCGGTGAAAAAGAAACGCATCTTGATTCTTTCGGCTTCCGTGGGTTCCGGTCATGTGAAGGCCGCCGAGGCACTGGCGACCTCCTTCCGCGCGAGAGGCGATGTTGAGGACGTGCTGGTGGACGATTCCCTGGACCACACAAATGTTCTGCACAAGCAGCTCTATTCAACGCTTTACGAGCGTCTTTCGGCAATGCTGCCGGAGTTTCTGGGCTGGTGGTACGTTTCCAGCGATGAACCCTGGGTCTCCGACAAGAGCCGTCTCGCGCTCGATCTTCCGCAGGCTCTTCCCCTCGTCAACCTGGTCCGCGAGTTCCAGCCCGATTCGGTGATCTGCACGCATTTCATGCCGGCGGGAGTCTTATCCTTTCTCATCGGTGCGGGCCGGCTGGAAACCGAGTTGGGGATTGTCGTCACCGACTATCATTTCCACGCCTTCTGGATCACGCGCGCGTTTCATTGGTATTTTGTCGCGCAGGAGGAGGACCGCATTCACATGGAGGGTCTCGGTCTTCCGGCGGATCGCATTCACGTCACCGGAATTCCCGTCGAGCGGCAGTTCTCTTTCCCGGTGGATCGCGAGGCGGTTCTCAGGCGGCACAATCTGGATCCGGGGAAGCCCACCCTATTGGTGGCCGGTGGAACCCTGGGCCTGAGCCCTGCCGCCGCGGTCGTCCGCAGGCTGCTTCAGCTCGACCGCGAATTCCAAGCCATCGTCGTCTGCGGAAAAAATGAAGATGTGAGAAAGGAGATAGAGGCCATCACCCTCGAGCAGAGAGAGCGTTTTCGCGTTCTCGGCTTCACTCCCGAAATGCCCGACTTGCTTGGCGCGGCCACGCTTCTGCTCAGCAAACCGGGCGGGCTCACAACCGCCGAGGCTCTCGCCCGCGGGTTGCCAATGGTTATCCTCGACCCGATCGGCGGGCAGGAGGAGCGCAATTCGGATGTGTTGCTCGAGGCGGGAGCGGCGGTTAAATGCACGGAGGTCACGGTGCTCAACCATAAGCTGCAGCGACTGCTCGACGATCCGGCGCGGATTGCCGCGATGAGCGAAAACGCGCGCCGGCTGGGCCGGCCCGGCGCTGCGGATGACATCGCACGCATCGTCTTGGAATCGCCGACGCGCCAACCCGCCAAGATTTCGCGCTTGCGAGAAAAAGAACTTCGCAAGCGCCTCGAGAAAGAGAAGGGGTGAGCGATGCGCGGCTTTTGCAGAGTTACTGCAGCTGAGGTATTTGCGGAAGCACGCGCGGTTCAATGAACAAGGATTTCCTCTGGGGCGTTGCGAGTTCGGGTTATCAATCCGAGGGTGGTTATAACGGACCGGGACAGCCGCAGAACAACTGGACTTTCCTTGAGGCTAAGGGACGCGTGGACCGAACCGGCGCGGGTGTCGATTTCTGGAACCGCTACGAGGAGGACTTTGCGCATTGCCGCTCGATGGGACTGAACGCTTTCCGGATGAGCATTGAATGGGCCAGGGTCCAGCCGTCGGAATCCGCGAAAGGCTTGGAGCCTCCCGCGTTCGATTTCGGCGCGCTTGACGGCTACGCCGATCGGCTCGCGGCCTGCCGCAGGCAGGGTCTCGAACCTGTCGTCACGCTCCAGCATTTTACGCATCCGGCCTGGCTCGGGGTGGACGCCTGGCTGGACGATCGAACGCCCGAGCTCTTCGAGCGGTTCGTTTCCACTGCCGTCAGGCACATCAACCGCCGGCTTATGGATGCTCATGGCGAAGCGGCCCTGCATTGGTTCGTCACACTCAACGAGCCGAACATGCTCGTCATCAACACATACCTCAGCAGGCATTTTCCCGCTGGCGGCCATCGCGGCATGGGGGTGGCGGTCGCCGCCTATAATCACCTTCTCTCGGCTCATGTGCGCGCTTACAACGCGCTGCATGATCTTTTCGAGGAGGAAGGATGGGCGCCGCCGCGGGTGACGATGAACACGTTCTGCAGCGACGTCTATTGGTCGGAGAA
>DASTFP010000232.1:0-7811 GCA_035719865.1 Terrimicrobiaceae bacterium
ACGAAGATCCCGACCCACAAGATGGCGCCAGTGACATTGTAGGTGATAAATTGCGCGTAGTTCATTGTTCCCACTCCGGCAACGAACGGCGCGAAGGTGCGGACTATGGGCACGAATCGAGCCAGGATGATGGCGCGACCGCCGTATTTCTCGTAGAAAGCGTGGGCCTTCATGAGGTATTCCTTTTTCAAGAACCGGCTCGATTCATAGTGAAAGACCTTCGGTCCGATCCATTTCCCGATTGCATAGTTCACGCTGTCTCCGAGAATGGCCGCGACAAGGAGTATCGGTATGACAACCTCCCAAGCCATTAGTCGCTGAGCCGTGAGCGCACCGACTGCGAACAGAAGGGAGTCGCCCGGCAAAAAGGGCGTTACAACCAGCCCAGTTTCGCAAAAGATGATCACAAAAAGGAGCGCATAAACCAAAGCGCCGTAATTTTGGATAAAGGCGACAAGGTGATTCTCTGCGTGCAGAAGGAACTCGAGAAATTGCTTGAGCAGATCCATAAAAGAACTCAAAGAGAACGCGAGTGCATTGCCGATGGGAAGCAATTTCCAAACTTCCGGGTCCGACTGCATCCCGTTGCCAACGCGTCTAGGGAATTCTCCCGGCCATGAATGACTTCACGCGCACATCTCACAATGCTCTCGGCAGCCTCATCTTCTTCAGTCGCTGGCTGCAAGCGCCCCTCTACCTTGGGCTGATTGTCGCCCAGGCAGTCTATGTTTACCATTTCGTCATCGAACTGTTTCATCTTATTGGGAAGGCGACCCATATCGAGGAGAAAGAGATCATGCTTACCGTTCTGGGGTTGATCGATGTGGTGATGATCGCAAACCTCCTGATCATGGTCATCGTTGGTGGCTACGAAACGTTCGTCTCCCGGCTGAGATTGGAGGGTCATCCCGACGAGCCTGAATGGCTTTCGCATGTTAACGCGGGAGTTCTCAAGGTAAAGCTCGCGACGGCGCTTATCGGCATTTCCTCCATCCACCTCTTGAAAAGCTTTATTGAGATCGGCACGCCGGGAACCACCTCTCAGACCGTCTTCCTGCAGGTAACCGTTCATCTGACCTTCGTACTCTCTGCACTCCTTCTCGCTTGGACAGACCGCGTCTCCTCCGGCACACCGGTGACGGTGCGCGGAAAACCGCACGAGTCCCATGTCGGGAAATTGCCTCACGCGGATTAACCCCGAGTAAGCCGATTGAGCTGAGGGCGCAGCGGAACCGGTAATTTCGGTTGATCCGCGCTTTGGTATTGACGCGAGAACCCTGGAACGCCAGTTGCTTAGGAGACACTTATGCTACGATTCATCACTGCCACCGTTTCGCTGGCGTTGATCG
Organism: Terrimicrobiaceae bacterium; assembly: GCA_035719865.1. Taxonomy (GTDB): domain Bacteria; phylum Verrucomicrobiota; class Verrucomicrobiia; order Chthoniobacterales; family Terrimicrobiaceae; genus DASTFP01. The sequence goes on from DASTFP010000232.1 coordinate 1,350, forward strand.
CTGCCGGTTCCGCGATCTTTGCCCAGGAAGAAATCGTCATCGGAGAGTATGCCTCGCTCACCGGCGGAAGCGCTAGTTTTGGCCAATCCTCGCACAAGGGCACCGCTCTGGCGATTGAGGAGATCAACGCTGCGGGTGGGATCCTTGGAAAGAAGCTCAAGCTCGTTACGGAGGACGATCAGTCGCTGGCCGGCCAGCCCGCGACGATCGCGCGAAAGCTCATTTCGCAAGACAAGGCGGTGGCCGTTCTCGGCGAAGTGGCCTCGTCCAAGTCGCTGGAAGCGGCACCCATCTGCCAGCAGAGCAAAGTTCCGATGATCTCGCCGGCGTCCACCAATCCAAAGGTCACAGAAGTCGGGGACTACATTTTCCGCGTCTGCTTTATTGATCCCTTCCAAGGGACGGTCATGTCGAAATTTGCGCAATCAAAGGGGTGGAAGAATGTCGCTGTCCTTACCGATGTAAAGCAGGACTACAGCGTGGGCCTGGCCGAGTTCTTCATCAAAGATTTCACCGCGAGCGGCGGCAAGATCGTCAAAGAGCAGAAGTACTCATCGGGGGACAAGGACTTCAAACCGCAGTTGACGTCGATCAAGGCGACAAATCCCGACGCGATATATATTCCCGGCTACTACGCGGAAGTCTCCCTTATCGCGAAGCAGGCCCGGCTCCTTGGCATCAAGGCGCCACTGCTGGGCGGTGACGGGTGGGTTGGCGATTCGCTTCTCAAGGTCGCCGGAAACTCGCTCGACGGCTCGTTTTTCTCCTGCCACTTTTCCGCCGACGACAAGTCGCCGAAGGTTCAGGAGTTCGTGACGAAGTTCAAGACGAAGTATGGGCATGTGCCCGATGACATGGCTGCCCTTGGCTATGATAGCGCAAAGATCCTCGCCGAGGCGATCGAGCGCGCGGGAGGAACCGAACCTGAAAAGCTTCGCAACGCTATCGCCGCAACCAAGGATCATGACGGCATCACAGGGAAGATCACGCTCAATGCCCAACGCAACGCCGACAAACCGGCCGTCATTCTCACGATCGGGGACGGCGGTTTCCAATTCGTGGAGACCGTTGCGCCGTAGGGCAGGCGGCAGAATTCGTAAGGCATAAGAAATGGGGCATTCGGTCGTGAGCAATCCGAACAGCCTGCGCCAGCACGACGTCCCCATGGCCGTCATTTGAAGCGCTTGGAACCGACTTCGACCAGACGCTCACCGAACATCTCCCTGTATTCCTGACCAAGACCACGTGGATGTGAACGAGAGGGGCAACAGAACAATGTCTCTGTGAGCTCCGCGCTCTCTGCGGTCCCATGATCGAATTTCTTCAGCAGCTCATCAATGGGCTGTCGCAGGGTTCGATCTACGCGCTCATCGCGCTGGGCTACACGATGGTTTTTGGGGTGTTGCGATTCATTAATTTCGCGCACGGAGATGTTTTCATGCTGGGCGCGTTTGCCGGACTCTATACGGCGCCGACGCTCCTCAAGCTCTTTGGCGGCGGGCCTTCGCTCGCGGCGGCGACGGCGGTGCTGCTCGCCGCGATGCTGATCTGCGCCTTCATCGGAATTGTGATCGAAAGGCTGTGCTATCGTCCCTTGCGCGAGCGCCCGCGCCTTACTGTCCTTATCACCGCCATCGGCGTTTCCCTTTTCATTGAGAGCACTGGCCAGTACGTGTTTGGCGTCAACCCGCAGTCCTTCCCTGAAATCATTACCGACCGGGCCATAGAGATTCCGCAATCATGGGGCGCTATCTCGGCGCTGACGATTACGGCGGGCCAGTTGATCGTCGTCGGCGTGACGCTTCTTCTGCTTATTGGTTTGCGCGCAATCGTGCTCTACACGCGCCTCGGGATGGCGATGCGGGCGCTTTCCTTCAACCCGCTGGTCGCCTCCCTCATGGGTGTCAACACGGACGTCGTGATTTCCTTCACCTTCGGCCTCGGCTCGGCCCTTGCCGGGGCGGCCGGCATCCTCACGTCCATTCAGCAGCCGAGCATCGATCCGCTCATGGGAATAAACGCGGGCCTCAAAGCTTTCGTGGCCGCCGTGCTCGGGGGCATCGGTAACATTCCGGGAGCGGCTCTCGGCGGCGTTTTAATCGGATTCCTCGAGGCGCTCGTGGTCGGATATATCAACCCCACTTACCGCGACCCGATCGTTTTCGCCGTCCTCATTCTGATCCTCCTGCTCAAGCCTTCCGGCCTGCTGGGCAAATCGGAACGGGAAAAGGTCTGATGATTGAGCGCACCAAGTCGATTCTGCTTCTCGCCTTGGTGCTCTGCGGCGTGCTCTCGCTCTTCGTCACAAACATCAGCCCGTATTACTACGACATCATCATCGGTGTTGGGATAAACATCATCCTGGCCGCAAGCCTCAATCTTGTTAACGGCTACACGGGTCAGTTTTCCCTGGGACATGCCGGCTTCATGGCGGTCGGCGCGTATTTTTCGTCCTGGCTGACGCTCAGTTTCGGATACCTCCTGGGTCTCGGCGCGTTGGGAACGACAACAGCATACGTTGTCGCGCTCATCGCTGGCGGCCTGTTGGCGGCCCTTACGGGACTGGCGGTAGGAATTCCCTCTCTGCGATTGCGAGGGGATTACCTCGCCATCGTCACACTCGGCTTCAATGAAATTATCAAGGGTGTCATTCAAAATGCCGAGCCGCTTGGCGCTCAGCGAGGACTTGGTGGAATGGCCCAGCATACGAATTTCTTTTGGACGTATGCCTTCGCTGCCGTGACCGTTTACGTCGTGCTCAGCCTGGTCCACTCTACTTATGGCAGCGGATTTCTCGCGGTGCGCGACGACGAGATCGCCGCCGAAGCAATGGGCATCAATACCACGAAATACAAGGTGCTGGCTTTCGTCATCGGTGCGTTTTTCGCGGGGGTCGCGGGCGGTTTGTACGCGCACTTCAAGCAATTCGTCCACCCGGAGGGTTTTAATTTCCTGCGATCTTTTGATATCGTGGTCATGGTGATTCTCGGCGGCATGGGAAGCACGGCGGGAGTCTGTTTTGCCGCGGTGCTCTTGACGATCTTGCCCGAATGGCTGAGAGCGGTCGCCGGCTCTCCCTGGCTCCCGGAATGGCTGCGTCCAATCGCTGAAAACCGGATGATTCTCTACTCGCTTCTCCTGATCATTCTCATGCTCACGCGCCCGCAGGGATTGTTCGGTGAGGTGAATCTGAAGCGCAAAAAGACGTGACAGGGACCTTGCTGCAATTGGAGACGGTGACCATGCAGTTCGGGGGACTGCGGTGTCTGACAGATTTTTCTTTCTCGGTCGGCGAGAGCGAGCTCGTGGGACTCATCGGACCAAACGGCGCCGGAAAAACCACCGTCTTCAATCTGATTACGGGCGTTTACCAGCCGACGGCCGGCCAGATCGCGTTCGCCGGGAAGTCCGTCATTGGACAGCGTCCCTATCGCATTACCGCCCGTGGCATCGCGCGCACATTTCAGAACGTCCGATTATTCAGCTCGCTAAGCGTTTTCGACAATGTGCGCACTGCCTGCAACATGCACCTCCGGCATGGTATATCCCATGCGCTGGTGCGGGCGGACGGGTTTGCCCGCGAGGAGAAAGAAATCGAATCGAGCATCACCGAGCTCCTGGAAATCTTCGGGCTCGCCGCGGAGCGGGAACATTCCTGCCGCTCTCTGCCGTACGGAGACCAACGGCGGCTCGAAATCGTGCGCGCTCTGGCCACACGGCCGAAGCTCCTCCTGCTTGATGAACCGGCAGCGGGAATGAACCCGACGGAGAAGATCGAGCTCATGAAACTTATCCGGTTTACCAAGGAAAAATTTGGGCTCGCCGTTCTTCTTGTCGAGCACGACATGAGGGTCGTCATGGGCATCTGCGAGCGCATTGCTGTGCTCGACTACGGAAAGAAAATCGCCGAGGGCACTCCGGATGAAATCCGGCGGGATGCCAAGGTGATCGCGGCATATCTCGGAAAGGAAACCGATGCTTGAGATTCGAGATCTCGAGGTCTGCTACGGGTCAATCAGCGCCTTGCAGGGGATCAGCGCGAAGGTCGAGAGCGGAAGCATCGTAACCCTTGTCGGCGCGAACGGCGCGGGAAAGACAACCACCCTTCGCACCATCTCCGGCGTCGTAAGGGCAAGGTCCGGAACAATCATCTTTGACGGCCAGAATATCACCAATATTCCGGCCCACCAGATTGTCGCCCGCGGTATTGCGCAGTGTCCGGAGGGCCGCATGGTCTTCGCCAATCTCACGGTGATGGAGAATCTTCGCATGGGCGCCTACCTTCGCCGCGACAAGCAGGGCATCGCCAAGGACCTCGACTACGTTTTCGGCATCTTTCCTCGGCTACTGGAACGCGAAAAGCAAACCGCAGGCACATTGAGCGGCGGCGAGCAACAGATGCTCGCCATCGGGAGGGCGCTGATGAGCAAGCCGAAGTGCCTCATGCTCGACGAACCCTCGCTCGGCATTGCCCCGATCCTCGTGCAGACTATTTTCGACAAGATCGTCGAGATCAACCGCGCGCTCGGCCTGACCATTCTGCTGGTGGAGCAGAATGCGAACCTTGCGCTTGAGATTTCCCATTACGGGTATGTCCTGGAAACCGGCCGCGTTCTTCTCCACGATCGCTCTGCCGCCCTTCGGGAAAATGAGGAAATCAGAGCCGCTTATCTCGGCGGTTGAGTGTCCAGTTCCTACGCGCTGGCTCGCAGACTAGGGTCTTAAAAGGGAGAAGGAAGAAGGAAGAAGCGCTGGCGTCAGGACGGAAGCCTCCGTAGTTTCACGAGTCCTGCTTCCATGCACGTCTTCACACGGGTGTTTCGCTACGTCAAACGCTATCCCGCGATGGCCGCGGGCACGCTGGCGTGCGCCATCGGCGGCACTCTCATGGTTGTCGTCTTTCCCGCGATCACCCAAGTGATAGTCGATGAGGTCATTCGCAAGAATCAGCCACGCCTGCTTCTGCCGTTGGTCGCGGTCGGTCTCGCGGCCTTCGTCGCGCAGGATCTTCTCAATGGGCTGCGAATTTTTTTGAATAACCACTTCGAGCAACGCGTGATTTGTGACCTGCGAAGCGATCTCTACGCCCACATCCAGTCCCTGCCGCTGCGCTGGTTCGATAACCGGGCTACGGGAGACATTATGACTCGCCTTGTCGAGGACGTGACCGCGCTCGAACGCGTCTTGATCGACGGCATCGAGCAGGGAACGGTAGCTGTTCTTCAGCTGATAATCGTCAGCGGTCTCATGCTGGCGTACAGTCCGACGCTGACGGCGGTCGCCCTTGCGCCCATTCCTTTGCTTGGGGCCGGAGCGCTTGCGTACACGCTGACCGCGCGATCCCGCTATCGCTTGCAGCGCCGGGCAGCCTCGGACCTCAACGCGCTTCTTCACGACAACATCTCAGGGATCCGGCAGATCAAGGCTTATACCAGCGAGAAGCGCGAACATGGACGCTTCAATGCGGCCGGCGAGAAGCTTCGGCAGGCGACTCTCATCGTCATGCGCGCGTGGGCGATCTACCATCCCGCGATGAACTTTCTCGCCTCGTGTGGGATGCTGCTCATAGCGGGTTTCGGCGCGCATCGCGTGCTCAATCATCAGATGGATATCGGGGTATTGGTGGCCTTCCTGGTGCTGGCGCGCTTCCTCTATGAACCGATCGCTCGCTTGCACCAGCTGAATCAACTCTTCCAAGCGGGACGGGCCGCGGGGGAGCGCGTTTTCGAGATCCTCGATGAGGCACCGGAGACCGACGAGGGTGCTGCTTCCGTGCCTCTGATCGGCGCGGTCGATTTCCGGCACGTTTACTTTTCTTACACGCGCGGGCTGCCTGTGCTCCGGGACATCAGCCTGTATGCGCGCCCGGGCGAGATGATCGCACTCGTCGGCCCTACCGGCGGTGGGAAGTCCACGATCGTCAATCTTCTTGTGCGCTTCTATGAATACGACTCCGGCCAAATCCTGCTTGATGGGCGGGAGATTCGAGCTCTGTCACGCCGTTGCCTTCGGGAGATGATCGGTGTGGTGACCCAGGAGAGTTTTCTCTTCAATGGCACGACGGCGGAAAACCTTCGTGTCGGGAAGCCCAGGGCCGCCGAAGAAGAACTCTGGCGGGCGCTGGAGGCCGCTAACGCCGCGCAGTTCGTTCGCCGGCTCCCGGACGGGCTTCACAGCCAGCTCGGAGAACGCGGCGTGAAGCTTAGTGTCGGTGAGAAACAGCGCCTCTCAATAGCGCGCGCTCTGCTCAAGGATCCGCCAATTCTCATTCTCGACGAAGCGACCGCCAGCGTGGACATGGCTACCGAACGGCTCATTCAGCAAGCGCTCGACCGGCTGATGACCAATCGAACAACCTTCGTCATAGCCCACCGGCTCTCAACAGTTCGACACGCCAACCAGATTCTCGTGCTCGAGCGGGGAAGGATCGTCGAATATGGCCGCCACGATGAACTTCTGGCT
>DASTFP010000233.1:0-2460 GCA_035719865.1 Terrimicrobiaceae bacterium
CGATCTTTACCTGCGCTGCCCCGAATGCGAAGGACGACGTTTTCAACCCCACGTGCTCCAGATCCGCGTTCGAGGCGCCTCGATTCATGATGTGCTGGAGATGACGGCGCGCGATGCCATCGCTTTCTTCGAGAGCAACGAGCGTATCGTAACTTCCCTGAAGCTGTTGGCAGACGTCGGACTCGACTATCTCCGCCTGGGTCAGCCCGTCAACGCGTTGAGCGGTGGAGAATCCCAACGTCTTAAGCTGGCCGGACATCTCGCCGAACGTCGCGAGTCGGGGGCGTTGCTCATTTTCGATGAGCCTACGACAGGTCTGCACTTCGACGACGTCGCACGCCTGCTTCAGGTCTTCCAACGTCTCGTCAACGACGGCAACAGCCTCGTCGTCATCGAGCATAACATGGAGGTCGTAAAATGCGCGGACTGGCTTGTGGACCTCGGCCCCGAAGCTGGAGAACTTGGAGGGTCGGTTGTTGTTGCGGGCACGCCCGAAGAGGTCGCGCGCTGCGAGGCGTCGCACACGGGACATTTCTTGCAAGAGGTCCTTGACGGCGCCGGTGGAAGAAACCGATCCCGCTTGAGCAGAGCGGCAGTTCCGCCAGCGCAGCCGCCGAAGGGCTCCTCGAGTGCAATCCGCGTGTCCGGAGCGCGCGAGCACAATCTCAAGAACATCACCGTCGAAATTCCTCGCGAGAAGATTGTTGTCGTTACCGGGCTGAGCGGATCCGGCAAATCGACTCTCGCCTTCGACATCCTCTTTGCAGAGGGTCAGAGGCGCTTCCTCGACAGCATGTCGGCCTACGCCAGGCAGTTCGTCGAACAACTCGAAAAGCCCGACGTGGATTCCATCGAAGGCTTGCCACCCAGCGTCGCAATCGAACAGCGTGTGACTCGCGGCGGCGGGAAATCTACCGTGGCAACGGTCACGGAAGTCTACCATTTCCTGCGCCTTCTTTTCTCGAAGCTCGGTACCCAGCATTGTCCGGACTGCGGCCTGGCGGTCGAAAAACAAACCCTCTCGGCTATCACGACTTCTGTCCAGCAGCTCGCCCGACGCGGCGCCGTCCAGATTTTTTCGCCTCTGATCAGGGGGCGAAAGGGCTTCCATACAAAAATAGCCCACTGGGCCGCGCGGCAGGGAATCGATTTTCTCTTTGTGGACGGCGCTCTGCTGCCCGTCGCCGGTTTTGCGAAACTTGCCCGTTTCAAGGAACATAGTATCGATGCATTGATCGGCGAGCTGTCGCCCCGCGGGAATGCCAGGGAATTGGTGCGCCGGGCGCTCGATATCGGCAAGGGGTCCGCCCGCGTGCGCGACAGCGAAGGAAAGTTCCATATTGTGAGCTCCGAGATGAATTGCCCGGGCTGCGGCCGCGCCTTCGAGCCGCTCGACCCGCGCCTTTTCTCCTTCAATTCGCCGCACGGCTGGTGCGGGCACTGCCGCGGCTTTGGGGAAGTGTGGCCGGACTATTCGAGCAGGGAATTCGACTCGGTGCTCGAAGCCGAGCTCGCGGAAGAACGCACCCATGAGGCGCTCGGCGCGGGCGACGCGAGCCCGTGCCCGGTGTGCAAAGGAACGCGGATCAACGAAACCGCGCGGAGCGTCTTCCTGCAGGGTCAAACAATTACCAGCGCCACCCGCAGCTCTGCTGAAGAGTGCCTCGAACTTATTCGGGGCCTCAAATTCCGGGGAAGTGACAAGGAAATCTCGAAGGACATCGTGAGCGAAATCACTCAGCGACTTCGCTTTCTGTGCCAGGTGGGATTGCACTACCTCACCTTGGACCGCGCGGCAAAGTCGCTGAGCGGCGGAGAATCCCAGCGCATACGGCTCGCAGCTCAGCTCGGCTCGAATCTGCGGGGGGTCCTCTACGTTCTCGACGAGCCGACCATCGGCCTGCACGCGCGCGACAACTTCCGGCTTCTCGACGCCCTGGAAACGCTCGCCCTCAGCGGGAATTCGCTTGTTGTTGTCGAGCATGACGAGGAAACCATGCGTCGCGCCGACCACATCATAGACTTGGGGCCGAAGGCCGGAGCGCACGGCGGACAAGTGGTCGCAACGGGGCCGCTTCGCGAGATCCTGTCCAATCCGGGTTCTCTGACCGGCAGGTATCTTAAACATCCGATGAGGCATCCGGCGAGGGGCACCCGGCGAAGTCTGACGAATACTCCGGGCTGGATCGACCTCATCGGTGCCCGGTTGCATAACCTCAGGGACCTCGACGTTCGCATTCCGGTCAATCGCCTCACGGTAGTCACCGGCATTTCGGGCTCTGGCAAGAGCACTCTCGTAGGTGGAATTTTGCTTCCTGCGGTAAGGGAAACTCTGAACCGAAAGTCGCGGGCAGCCGGCCGCACCAAGGATCTCGCTGTCATGGAGGGCGCGACCTATCGGGCGATTAAAGGCCTCGAAGGGGTTGGCGCCGTGCTTGAAGTCGATCAATCTCCGATCGG
>DASTFP010000234.1:0-5305 GCA_035719865.1 Terrimicrobiaceae bacterium
GATCGGTGATGACGATCGTATTTCAGCTTGAAGGACAGGAATTCATGGCTTTGAACGGCGGTCCTCATTTCACGTTCTCGCCAGCCATTTCACTCATGGTAGGTTGCGAGACGCAGGCAGAGCTCGACGAATTCTGGAGCACGTTATCCGCCGGCGGGGCGACGCAACAGTGCGGCTGGCTCACAGACAGGTACGGCGTGTCGTGGCAAATCATCCCTGCTGGATTGGACGAGTTGATGCAGGACGGCGACCCTGAGAAATCGGAGAACGCCATGAAGGCGTTGCTTAAAATGGACAAGCTCGATTCGAACGCTTTGAAACAGGCATACGAGCAGGGTTAGGCATTGCGTTTGGGTCAACGGCGGAGAGGTGCGTCGGTTATTTGCCGGCCTCGGCAAAGCCGTCAAATCTTTGCTCGCACCCGATTTGGGCTTTCGTAACGTGAGCATGGTGAAGACGTTGATCAGCCTGCTTCGCGCCATAAACCTTGCCGGCCACAAGCAAGTTGCCATGCCCGTTTTGCGCGACTTCTTTACAGGTCTGGGCTTTTCCGATGTCCGGACTTTGCTTCAGACGGGCAACATTATCTTTCGGAGCGAAGCGCAAAATGCAAATGACCTGGAACGCCTCTTGGAAAGCGAGGCGAAAGCACAGCTTGGATTGGACACCGATTTTTTCGTTCGCACAGCCAAGGACTGGAAGGCGCTTGTCGACGCGAATCCCTTTCCGGACGAGGCGAAATCCGATCCGAGTCACTTGGTCGTCATGTTCCTGAAAGATGCTCCCCAGGCGAAGTCGCTCCAGGCGCTGCGGGCTTCGATTCGCGGACCGGAAATTGTCGACCTCGTGGGAAGACAAGCCTATATCGTCTATCCGGCTGGCATCGGGCGGTCCCGGCTGACAAATGCGTTAGTCGAATCCAAACTCGGCTTTCGCGGCACAGGGCGGAACTGGAACACTGTAAGAAAAATCGCCTCTCTCGCAGAAGTGTAAGGAAGCTCGCGAAAGACTGAATCGCGGGAATGCCACCCGGAACAGCTTTCCGAATTTCCGGAATCTCCCGGCAGGGCAGGTTCGATCGCGTGCCATACGATGCCGGACCTGCGATCAATTTGATTGATTCCTAGCCCGTCTTCTGCTATGTAAAGGTGACTCCCGGGAACCCCCACGGGCCGTGGCTTGGCGAACAGAAACGGCGCGGCATCACTGTCTACATATTTGAAAGGCTATCAAATGAAGCGTTTCCTGGCGACTTTGTCGTTCTTGTTGTCCCTATCCCTCCCGTTTGCCGGGACGGTATTGGCCCAAGGCGATCAATATCGGTTCGTCATGGTGTCCCACATCGGCTCCAACGATCCGAACATGAATTGGTTAACCACTTCGATGAAAACCTTCGGTGAGAAATACCCTGGGGTGAAGACGGAGTATCTGTCAACAAACGAGTACAGCCTGCAAAATTTCGTGGCAATCTTGAACCAGGCGATCGCGACTCGTCCGGACGGTATCGCTGTCCCCATCCTCAATAGCGAGGCCCTCGAGCCGATTCTGGACAAGGCGATCAGCAGCGGAATTCCAGTGGTCGCCTTCAATATTTCGGATACGCGCCCCCCGGACCAGCGGATCCGCTATCTTACCTACGTGGGAGGAGATGAGTATCTCACGGGCTTGAAGCTGGGGGAGTATGTCATCGAACAAGCGAACGCGGGCAAGATTCCGAAACCAACCAAGATGATGTGCGCCAACCACGATGCCACCCATCAGGGCCTCAAGTTGCGGTGCCAGGGAATGACGGATGCGATGAAAAAAATCGGCGTGAGTGTCGATGAACTTGTCATCGGCGCCGATCCTGCCCGGGCGCGCAGTATCATGCAGTCCTACCTGAGCACCAATAAGGATGTGAATTACATCTTCACGTTGGGCACATTGTCGTGCCCGTGGGCCTACAGCGTTGCCGATCAGATGGGATTGAAACCAAAGCTCGCGGACAAGGGAATGACCATTGTCAGCGTGGATGATAGCCCAAACTCCCTCGAAGGCATCAAGGAGGGAAAAATCCTCGCCTCGCACAGTCAAGGGTTCTGGCTTCAGGGCTATCTGCCGATGGAAATCCTTTACTTCAACAAGAAGATGGGCATGCACCCGCTCACCGACGTCATCACCGGACCGATTGTCATCAACGCGGGCAACGTTGATCAGTGGATAAAATTCGTCAAAAACATCATCGGCGAAGAGGCCTACAAAAAGCAGATCACTTGGTAAACGATCACGGGTGCGACCGTTGCGGTAGTTAATCCCATATCGCCTGCAGGCCAGATGCGGAGATTACTTAAACGCACCGATACTGGGATAATTATTGGCTGCATTTTCGTGTTCGTTCTGTTCAGCCTCTGGAATCCTCAACAATGGTTCGATTGGGGTAACCTGAGCAACATTGGCCAGTATACCGCGATCCTTGGCCTCCTGGCGATCGGCCAGACGTTCGTCATTCTCATTCGCGAAATCGATCTCTCCGTCGGATCCGTCTACGGGATCGTGGGGATCACTTTCGTTAGCTTGGAGAATAATAATGTTAGCGTGCCTGTCTCATTCATCCTGGCGATGCTTTTGGCGCTGCTGATAGGCCTGGTAAATGCCGTCTTGGTTGTCCGGGCGAAGCTCTCCTCGATGATCGTGACGCTTGGCGGTCTTTTTTTCTATCGTGGGCTGGTTTACGTGACGACCCATGGCGCCGTCACCGGGGTGCCGCAGGCTGCCAGGGAAAACTGGCTTGCTCAACTTCTGGGCGGTCACTGGCTTCGAATCGAGAACGAGCTTTTGCTGCTGCTGCTGCTGGCCTTTGGGTGCGCTGTCATCTTGGACCAGACGCGTTTCGGCAGCCACCTGCTTGCGGTGGGCGGGGACCCGGCGAGCGCTGAGTCTCAGGGTGTTCCGGTAAGTCGGGTAAAAACCTTTGCTTTCTGCCTTTGCTCGTTCTTCGCAGGATTGTCGGCGATCGTGACCCTCGCCAATCAACCGCAGACCAATGTTTCCCTTGGTACCGGGATGGAACTGGAGTCGATTGCCGCCGTGGTCGTGGGCGGAACCCTGCTTACCGGTGGGAGAGGAACCATGCTTGGCACCGTCCTAGGGGCATTCTTCTTTACTGCAGTTCGCTCCCAAATGATCGCACTGGGTGCGCCGCCTTCCTGGTATGTTGCCTTCGTTGGGATCGCTCTTCTTGTCGTGGTGACCATCAATACCCTCTTGGCCAGAAGACTAAAATCCGCGTAAGTCGCCCTTTCAGCGCAGAGGAGCTATCAATTTCCTGCCTGGCGCTTCAGAAACCGCATAAGAAAACTATTTGTTAACGGGAACGAACCGAATGACGACGGAAGCGCAAGCCACCGACACGAAGCACCCGCTGATCAGCATCAGGAATGTTTCGCTTTCCTACGGAAACTTTCAGGCACTCGCCGATGTAAGCGTGGACTTTCATCAAGGAGAAATGGTCGGCCTGGTGGGAGATAATGGGGCAGGCAAAACCACTCTGATTCGAATTATTTCAGGCCTTATGCCCCCCACTTCCGGTGAAGTCTACTTTGACGGCGAGAGAATCACGAAATTCCATCCCAAGAAAGCCATGGATCTGGGGCTGGAATGCATCCAGCAAACGATCGGGATCTGCGACAACCTTTCCGTTGGACGCAACTATTTCCTCGGTCGGGAGCCGATCAAGCGCTTCCTTGGTATTCCATTCCTTGACAAGAAAAAGATCCGGGAAGCCAGCGCAAAAGTGGTCCATGACTTCGGCTTGCGGGACACGATCGACGTCGATGATGAGATCTCGCTGCTCTCAGGGGGCGAAAAGCAAACGTTTAAAATCGCCCGGGCAGTTACTTTCCGCAATCGCGTTATTATCATGGATGAACCTACTAATCATCTCTCGGTGCGCGAGCGGGCTCGTGTCAATGAGTTGGCTGTGCAGTTGAAGCAACAAGGGCTGCTCGTCATTTATATTACTCACGATATCTTCCAGATTCATCGCATTGCTGACCGGATTGTTATTATGGAGAACGGCCGCAAGGTTGCAGACGTTCCTCGGGATGCAATGAGTGCCGAAGCCTTGGAGGAAATCATCCGGGAGGGCGGTCGCGCAGCTTCGAAAGTTCCGAGAGGCTTATGAGGCAGCGCCTACGGCGGATGGTCCGAAGGCATCCGGAAGCGGCTACCGTCAGCATGGTGGTCCTAATATCCTTAGCCTTCGCGATTATCACCCAGGGCAGCTGGCTATCAGTCGGTAACATGCAAGCGTTGTCACAGATCACGGCCGTATTAGCGATCATGGCGTTCGGACAGGCAATCGTCATCGCGACGGGCGAAATCGACATATCTGTTGGTTCAGTCTGTGGAATCGGGGCCCTGGTGTTTCTCGGGTTGGCTCCCGTCGTGGGCAGTGGTCTCGCGCTCCTCGGCGCGCTTGCCTGCGGGATCCTGATCGGCGCGTTGAATGGTGTTTTTATCGCGTTGCTCGGGCTGCCGTCGTTGCTTGTGACTCTGGGAACGCTCTTCCTCTTTCAGGGTGTTGCTTATGCCGTCACGGCCGGTTTTTCGTTTGTCGCGACTAAAGCAGTCAGGCAAGAACTTATTTATAATGCGGTCGGTGGCGGCGGTTTCGCCGGCATCAACGCCGCGGTATTTTGGGCACTGTTCGTCCTCGTCGTGCTTCAGTTGGTGGTTTTCGAAACTCCGGTAGGAAATCGCATCCTGGCCATAGGTGGCGATGCCGCCTCGAGCTTTTCCCGGGGAGTGAAGGTTGGCAAAATTAAACTTGGAGTTTTTGTCGTGAGCGGCTTGCTGGCAACGTTTGCCGGTGTGTTGGATGCCGCTTTCATTGGCTACGCGGACGGCAGCTTCGGAGCGACGATGGAGCTTTCGGCGATCGCCGCCGCCGTTCTCGGCGGATGCCATCTGGCCGGGGGCCGAATTTCGCTCATCGGCACACTCTTGGGAGCCTTCATGCTCCGGGGCATCCAGAGTTTTCTGATTCTCCTGAGCGTTCAGCCCCAATGGTATATCCTCGTTGCCGGCCTCATCGTCGTGCTGGCGAGTCTGGCGGATCGAGCCCTGACCAGATTAGCCCTCAAGAGGTAATGGCACTGCTTTGGAGTTAATGGCACTGTTACGACGCTCACGCTCTACCCGAAAATAGACCAGCTTGTTCGCTTGCTCCGCTGACTTTTTCAGGGACGACTCCTTTGGCACTCCCGTTTCCGGAGCCGGAGCAACTCGTGGCTGCGAAGGAAGACTTCGCGATGGCATTGCTAGC
>DASTFP010000235.1:0-9869 GCA_035719865.1 Terrimicrobiaceae bacterium
GATCCATTGGGACATGGTAAATATTCAACGAAGCGACTATGGAGGGGGCGAGATTTGGCTCGACGGAAAGCTCATCCGCAAGGATGGCGAGTTTGTCCTACCTGCGTTGAAGAAACTGAATCGGGATTACCTGCTAAAGAAAAGACGGTAGCTTGCCGGGCGTGGATCCGCGTTTTGCGGGGCATGGGGATCTTTTTGGAAATGATTTGCGAGAGATGCTCTAGGGTTGCGCGTAGACGAGTGTTTCGTTGAAGGACTTTGATTCGCGGACGGGAAGAGGTGCGGCCTCCCGGTCGAATTCCTGGAAGAAGCAGCTGAGGTAACCGGTGTGACAAGCGCCGCCGATTTGCTCGACCTCGAAAAGAAGCACGTCGCGATCACAGTCCGCGAACCAGCGAATGATTTTCTGCTTGTGACCGCTGGTTTCCCCCTTGAGCCAGAGTTTCTTTCGAGAGCGGCTCCAATAGTGCATGAGGCCGGTCTCAAGGGATTTTTCGAGGGCCTCGCGGTTCATCCAGGCGAACATCAGGACACGACCGTGAGGAACGCTGTCGCCGGAGGCTTGCTGCACGATGACGGGAATGAGACCTTCCGAGGTGAATTTGAAATCGAGTTCCACTGTTGCAGAATACCAGACTGTCGGATAATCGGAAACGTTGCGTGAAAGAACCTGAAACTTCAGAGCCTCCGGCACCGGCTGCCTCCCTGGCGGCCGGGGCCCGGTATCGCTACTCCTTTAGCCCTCCCGCCACTCTCTCGCTGCGCTTGGGAGACATCGCTTCCCAGATTCCCGAAGCGGCGCGACTGCCGGGATTCGATGCCGAGTTCCGCGTTGACCTTCCGTGCAGAGACATCTTTGCCAGCCCTGTGCCCAAGCTGCCGCTTTCGCGGCTGGCCCAGATTGCCAGCGAGCATCTCTGCCTGGACGGCATTCCCGATTTCGCTCTCGCGCTTCCGGTGACTCAACTCGCGCTGGCATACCGTTTTCTTAAAGGACGTGAGCCCTTGGAGCCCTTTAACGAGGGCCGCGACTCGCGGACTTCCGCTTCAGAGGAGTTCGCTCCTAAGACGGAGATTTCGGAACTTCCGGAGAGCTCCGTTTCCGGCAAGGAAAGCGCGGACCCAACGGCATACGAGGCGATAACAACTGAAGCCAGTAGCCACCCGGCTCTTGCGAGCTCTGATGCCCCGGCAAAGGAGATGCCTGAGACCTCAAGTGCTTCGACTTTGGTGGAGCCGCCAGACGCTGGCTCTCCGAAGCCGGAGTCCTCTATCCTGGCGGATTTACCGACCAGCTTCGCACCTCCGGCCGTGACCGAACGCTGCGAAGAAGCTGCCGGGGAACAGGCACCTGCGGTCGTGCGGGAGGCGATTCTCGAGCACCTGCCGAAGGCGAAGCCGAAGCACACCGCCGAGATACCGGATCAGGATGGCTTGCAAGCGATCTTCATGACGGAAGAGTTTCTCTCCGTAAACCGCGTTGTGGAGCTTTGCGGAGGTTTGCCGGGCATAAGGTCTTGCGTGCTTGCGCATGGGGCCGCGGTGGTTGCTTCGTACAACGTGCCCGAATCGATCGATCTCGTCTCACTAAGCGCGCACGCGCTCGAGATGCTCGCAGCCATGCGGCAATCCGCCGCACAAATGGGCATCGGTGCGGTGCCTGCCGTGACGATCCATTCCGAGAAGGGGCCCATAACGTTTTTTCACCAGAATGACCTCTGCCTGCTGGTATTGCACAAGGATCGGGGATTCGTGCCCGGTGTCCGCGAGAAGCTCCAGCATGTCGTGGTGCAACTCTCTCGCGCGAACCTTCCATTGCCCGTGGGCGTATCGCAGCCCGCCCTGACGCCGCGGGATGCCGCGTTTTAGGTTGGTGCGCTTAAGGCTTTGGAAAAAACTCGCTGGCGTCGAGAGATGCTTTAGCTAACCCTCGAACCTCTCCGGCATGTTGGATCTTGTGCAAAAAGGCGGGCCGCTGATGTGGCTCATCGCTCTCTGCAGCGTTACCGCAGTCGGCATATTTTTCGAAAGACTGGTGCACCTCCATCGAGCGTCGATCCCGGTTGGCGATTTCCTGCGGGGACTGGCAATCGTGCTGCGAAAGGAAGACTATGCGGAGGCGCTGGAAGAATGTGCAGGCACGCCGGGACCGGTCGCACGCGTGGCGCACGCGGTCGTTCTCCACCATGGCGCGCCGCGTTCCGAGCTGCGCGAGGTCGCTCAGGAGGCCGGGCAACTGGAGGTTCCTCGACTCGAGCAGAATCTCCCGCTGCTCGCAACGATTGCCTACGCCACGCCGCTGCTTGGCCTTCTCGGAACTCTGCTGGGTTTGCTCGCTGCGTTTCAGGAGATCGCCGCGCACAGCGGCTACGCCTCGGCCACTGACATCGCGGATAGCGTTTACGAGTGCCTGCTCACGTCGATCGCCTCGCTGGCGGTGGCAATACCGGCGTTTGTCGCGCACAGCTATCTTTCCGCGCGCGTCAACACTATCGTTCATGACATGGAGCGGGCCGGCATCGAGATCCTCGCCATCCTTGATGAGGTGCGCGGACGCAACAAGTCCGCGGCGTGAAACTTCGTCGTTCACCAGCCCCGCACCCCGCCTTGATTGTTTTCGCGCCGGCGCTTGGCTTCGCGCTGATCCTGATCTTTTTTCTCCTGATGAGCACGACGTTTTTGCTTCAGCCCGGTGTGGCCGTGAGCGTGCCGCGATCGCCATTCCTGCTCTCGCCCCAGCGCCATCCGCGGATCATCAGCGTCACGGCACCACCACTCTCCGCGATCTTCTTTGAAAACGAGGAAGTCACCCTGGGGCGTTTGCGCGAGCTGCTCCGAATGATCCAGGGCCGCTCGCAAACTATCATCATAAAGGCCGATAAGCGGGCCCTTTATGAAAACATTAGTGCAGTGATGAACGCCGCCCTGGAGACGGGTCTGCCTGTAGTGCTCGCCACCGCCGAGGAGAGCGGGGAGCCGTGAAACTCCGGATTCATCTCTTCGAGTGGCCATCGCGACACAATGTGCATCTTGTTCTCCCGCTTATGCTGGTCGCGTCCTTTCTTCTGCATGCGGCGAGTCTTTTCGTTTTTCAGGCGACGGTTCCGCGTTCGGAGGGCAGTCGCGAGCGGTCCGCGGTGATCTATTACCTCCTGCCGGAGTCGCCGGAGGCGGTGAGGATTGCGCCGGTGCTGGCCGCTTCGGATCCGGCGTTGTTCTCCTCTGCCAAGATTTTCGGGCGCGAGGCATGGCAGCTTCCGAAGACACCTTACGTCGCGAGCTTCGACAAGGAGAGCCCGGCTCTCGCTCCCTTGCCGGCACCCCCCCTACGGCAGTTTCTTCCGCCTGACCCCGGGGTCGCCCCGGTTGCGGCTGCGGAGTTCGTTCCGAAACCGTCGCCGCATCTGCCGGCGGCTCCGACGGCGGTGCGGTTCGGAGGAGCATTGGAAGGACGCTCATGGACTCCGCCGCAGGATGTTGACGTTTCTACCCTGTTGGCCTCGCCCCAGCAGGTGCTGGCGCCCGCGGAATTTCTGGTCGCGGTTTCGCCGGACGGGCTGCCGATGCACCTCTTTCCCCAGCGATCTTCGGGAAATGAAAACCTCGATCGCGCAGCGCTTCAGTACTTGGCTGGCTGCCGGTTTGCTGCTCTCCCCGCTGAGCAAGCCCCAGCTTGGGGCACCGCCACTTTCGTATGGGGAGCCGATGCCAGGCAGGGCGGCCAGCGATGATACGCATCAATCTTGCAGAACTGGTAGTTGTCTATCTGCTGGTTTTTCTTGCCGCCATTTTGGTCGTCTGGATAGCCTACGAGATGGTTCGGAGAGTTCGCGAAAACCGCTCGCGGAAGCACCGCGTTCGTTGCGCGATCTGTGCTATGGAGTTCGAGGATCGCAGCATTGCGGCTCTTCCCCGCTGTCCGCGTTGTGGCAGCCTCAATGAACGAGAAAAATTGAAAGTATACTGACATGGGAATGTGGATTGGAAGGAATCGCAAGGCGCGTGTGACCTACGGCTTTGACGAGATCGCGCTGGTGCCAGGAGATGTGACCATCAACCCGAACGAGGTGGACATCTCGTTTCGGATTCCCCGCCGGGATGCTGAGCCGATCAAACTCAATATCCCGATCCTCGCGAGCGCCATGGATGGGGTGGTGGATGTCAACGTGGCCATTGAAATGGGCAAGCTTGGGGGACTCGGCGTATTGAACCTGGAAGGTGTCCAGACCCGCTATGAAAATCCCGGTGAGGTGATTGCGGAGGTGGTCGCCGCGGACCGGGAGCATGTGACGGCCTTGATCCAGAAACTCTACCAGGAACCGGTGCGCGAAGACCTCATTGCCCGGCGCGTGGAAGAGATCAGAAGCTCAGGAGTCAACTGCGCGGTCAGTTCAATCCCGCAGAAAGCCGAGCGTTACGGGGCCATCGCGCAGGAAGCCGGGGTGGACATCTTTGTCGTGCAGTCGACCGTTTCGACCGTTCGGCATATTTCCACGGAGTACAAGACGCTCGACCTTGCTGGTTTTTGCAAAGCAATGAAGGTGCCCGTCATAGTGGGCAACACGGTGACATTCAATGCCACGCGCGAGCTGATGCAAACCGGTGTCGCCGCGGTATTGGTGGGAGTTGGCCCGGGGGCCGCCTGCACCTCGCGCGGCGTCCTTGGCCTGGGCGTTCCGCAGGTGACGGCGACCGCCGATTGCGCCGCGGCGCGGGATCACCATTTCAAGAAGACAGGCCGCTATGTTCCCATCATCACTGATGGCGGAATGAGCAAAGGTGGAGATGTCTGCAAGGCGCTGGCGTGCGGCTCGGACGCCGTCATGGTCGGCAGCGCGTTTGCCAAGGCTGAGGAAGCGCCGGGCCGGGGGACGCATTGGGGGATGGCAACACCCCATGCCAACCTGCCGCGCGGCACCCTCATCAAGGTGGGAATTACCGGCAGCCTCCGGCAGATCCTGTTCGGGCCTGCCGAAGTCGACGACGGAAGCCAGAACCTCGTGGGCGCCATCACGACGTGCATGGGCAACGTCGGCGCGGCGAGCATCCGAGAGTTTCAGGAGACCGAAATCATCATTGCGCCGTCGATAAAAACTGAAGGAAAACTCTTTCAAGTTGTGCAAAACGTGGGAATGGGGACAAAGTAACTTTTTCATTGCCAACCTGTGGGCCAACCCGCTGAGCTAAAGACCCCTGAAAATTGAGCCGCGAAAAAATTCGATGAGTGAACGCAGAGTAGTCGTCACCGGAATCGGTGTCATGAGTCCGGTCGGTAGCGACCTCGCCACTTTCTGGAAAAATCTGACTGAAGGCCGCAGCGGTATCACTCGTTACAAGGTCTTTGACTCTGCCATCTACGATTGCAAGATCGCCGGCGAGGTCAGCGACTTCGATCCCGCGAAATACTTCAAGTCGCCCAAGGACGCGCGCCGGGCGGATCGATTCGCCCAGTTCGCGATGGCCGCGGCCAAGGTCGCCCTGGCCGACTCGGGTATGGATCTTGACAAGGCGAACCATGAGCGCTTTGGAGTGATGGTTGGCAGCGGGATCGGTGGATTGAAAAGCATGGAGGAGGAGTGCCGCCGCCTCTTCGATCGCGGACCCTCGCGCGTCTCCCCGTTCACCATCGCCATGATGATCAGCAACATGGCCAGTGGGCTCATCTCCATGGAGTACGACCTCCGCGGACCAAACATGTCCATCGTTACGGCGTGCGCCACAGCCAATCACTCGATTGGCGAAGCCTGGCGGATGATCAAATTCGACGATGCAGATTATTTTGTAGCGGGGGGCACGGAAGCCACCATCACCGAGCTGGGCATGGGCGGATTTTCCGCGATGCGCGCACTTTCGCTGCGAAATGACGAGCCGGAGCGCGCTTCGCGGCCGTTCGACAAGGACCGCGACGGCTTCGTAATGGGAGAAGGCGCAGGCCTGGTGGTTCTCGAGGAACTTGAACACGCCAGGAAGCGCGGAGCGAATATTTACTGCGAGCTGACCGGCTATGGATTGAGCGCCGATGCGTATCACATGACACAGCCTCTTCCCGAGGGTGAAGGCGCCGCGCGATGCATGCGCATGGCGATGAAACACGCCAAAGTCAATCAGGACCAGGTCGATTACATCAATGCGCATGGCACATCCACGCCCATCGGAGACGTGTGCGAAACCAAGGCTATCAAGCAGGCCTTGGGCGAGAGCGCGAAGAAAACGATGATCAGCTCAACAAAGTCGATGACGGGCCATTTGCTCGGCGCGGCGGGCGGCGTGGAGTTCGCCGCCTGCGCCTTGGCCATCAAGCACGGGGTTGTGCCGCCGACAATCAACCTCGACGACCCCGATCCCGAGTGCGACCTCGACTACGTTCCAAACGTAGCGCGCGAGGCAAAGGTGAAGGTCGCCATGAGCAATTCCTTCGGCTTCGGCGGCCACAACGCCACGCTTATCGCGGCCGAGTTTGTCGGGTAGCGTCGGGGTCCGCGATTGCCCCGCTGACGCCCGTTGGGAACGCATGACGCCGGACGCGTCAAACCCTCACATAGGCAAGCACGAAGGCCGTGATGAAGATATTGACCAGGGCGAGTTCGAAGAAGAAGTACCAGCCGAGCTTCATGAGTTGGTCGTAGCGGAAACGCGGAAGCGTCCATCGAACCCAGATGAAGAGGAAGAGCATCAGGGAAACTTTGGCAAAAAAGACGGCGATGCTCACCAAGCCCCAAATGAGGCTTGCCAGCCACGGCGGGACGAAGGCAAGTCCAAAGAACGATGTGGAGGAGCCGTCCGGGATCAGAGGCAAGCTCCAGCCTCCGAGAAAGAGCGTCACGATGACTCCTGAACCCGCAATCATCGCGGCGTATTCGCCGAGGAAGAACAGGGCGAATCCCATCGACGAATACTCGGTGTGATATCCACCGACCAGTTCCTGTTCCGCTTCAGGAAGATCGAATGGCAGCCGGTTTGTCTCGGCGAACATGGCAACTAGAAAGACCAGGAAGGAAAGCAGCATCGGTATCCAGATCAGGATGCGCCGAAGGGAGAAACCTGCCGCGAAGGCTGAAAGAACCCCGTGCCAGTCCCCGTTCGCGATTTGCTGAACGCTGAAGCCTTGGGGCCACCAAGGCGCGATCAACCAGCCATTTTCGCGCTGCCACAGGACGATCTCGGGCAGGCTGAGGGTGCCGCAGAGCAGGAAGACAGGGATCACGGAGAGCCCGAGCGCGAGCTCATAGGAGATCATCTGCGAGCTGGAGCGAATGCCCCCAAGGAAAGGATACTTCGAGTTTGAAGCCCATCCCGCAATGACGATGCCGTAAACGCCAAGCGAGGAGACGGCGAAGACGTAGAGCACACCGACGTTGATGTCGGCGATGACCATCGGCACTCCGAAAAGGGAGGAGCCGAACGGCAATACTGCCAGCACGAGGATCGGGGGGATCATCGTAAGTTTCGGCGCGATGTAGAAGTAAAACTTGTTGACGCTATTCGGGATGAAATTCTCCTTGAGCAAGAGTTTGAGCGCGTCGGCAATGGGCTGCCCGAGCCCCAGCAGCGGGACGTCCTTCTTCATTCCCAGGAGGGTTAGCGGAATACCAACCCGATTGGGTCCCACCCGGTCTTGGATAAAAGCGCAAACCTTGCGCTCAGCGTAGACGGTGTAGGAAACGAAGCCGAGGATGATCGCGAGCAAGCCGACCGTCTTGAGCAGCGACGTCCAGATGAGGAAGACCTCCGGCCTGGAGGCGTAGGAGAGCAAGTCAGTCACGGGCTGTAGGAGTGGCTCGCGGACGTTGCTGCGGAATCTGCGATTGCTTGGTTCGCCGTGATGAGTCTCTCGGACAGGTCGATTCCGAGGTCGCCGATGCGACTCAGTGAGAGCCCTTCGAGCGCCGGATACTCGGCTGCGATCCGTTTGAAGAGTTCGTCAATGGTGTGAATACCGTTGGAGCCTCCGGCGGCCTGAATCAGGTCGCGAAGAATTTCCCAATCACTGCGCGCGCTGCCGGGAGATGAGATTGCCTGATTGAGGCGCTGAAGGCGACCTTTGACATTGATCATCGAGCCGCGCTTCTCTGCCCAGCTTGCAGCCGGGAGAAGGACCGTCGCGTTGGCGGTGGTTCTGCTGGGCAAGATGGCCGTCGCCACCAGGGAATCCAGATTCGCCAGATCGGATTCGGAGATTCCACACTCAAGGACGTCCTCGCCCAATACGAGAAGTGCCTTGATCGTGCCGCTGGCGACTCCTGAGACGATCTCTGGCAACTTTCCGGTCGCGACTCCGATGAGCATCGCGCCGCTGGTGTTGGGATTTCCATCCGGGGAGATCAGGAATCCGTCTCCCTTTTGCGGGCGCGGCAGAACGTCGAAAAGCTCGATGCCGAGCGCATTGGCAAGGCGCCGCGCGAGGAAGAGTTCCTCGTTGGTCATCCTTGCGGAGGCGATCATCGCCGTGGCCTTCGAATCGGCCTGCAGCTGCTCGGCCGCGGCCTGGAGGGCTTTCGGCCAGGTGGCGGGGAGGTCGTCCTCCTTGATTCTCGGGTCTCTCAACCGCTCCGCGCTATTGACGTAACGGAAGTTCAGCCTGTGGCTGTCGGGCATCCAACAGGAATTGACGAAGTCGTTTTCGCGCGGGGTTATTCGATGGATGATGTTCTCGCGACTCCCGATGAGGATGTTCACCCCTGTGCCGCACGAGACGTCGATGCTCTTGGTTTCCCTCAAGAACCACACCCTCATGCTGAACCGGAAATCCTTCGAAGTCAGCGCACCCACCGGACAGATGTCCACCGTATTGAGCGAATAGTTGTTATCGAGCCTTTTGCCAGGATAGATAGTGAGCGTCGTGTGGCTGCCGCGATTGACGAAGCCGAGCACGTCATCCTTGGCGATCTCCTGCATGAAACGAACGCAACGCGAACACAGAATGCAACGCTCGTCGTCGAGAACGATTCTCGAACCGATATCGACCCGCTTCGGCTTCTTAACTTTTTCCTCCAGAAAGCGCGATTCGCCCTTGCCATACTGGACGGAAAATTCCTGCAGCCGGCACTCGCCGGCCTGATCGCAGATCGGGCAATCGAGAGGATGGTTGATGAGGAGGAATTCCATCACCCCCTTGCGGCATTCTTCCACGAGAGGCGAACTGGTCCGCACCGCCATTCCCTCGCTGATCTCCGTGGCGCAGGAAATGGCGGGACGCGGGCTCCAGGCGATTTCCGGTCGGCCATCGGCGCCCAATATGAGCTTGCGCTCGGGCGTCATCTTGGGCATCCCCAATTCAACCAGGCACATGCGGCAGTTGCCGGGCGAGCTAAGCTTTGGGTGATAACAATAATGCGGAACGAAGTGCCCGCTTCTCATGCAGGCTTCGATCAGACGGGTGCCCTTTGGGAACTGCTTCCATTCTCCTTCCACCTGCACGTTTATCATGGGAGCTTGGGTCGCCGTCATCGCGCTCATCGTCGCCTCTTTTCCTCTCTCTTTAGCGCCTCGCCGTCAAGTGATGCGTGACAAAGCCGCGTGCAGAGCCCGCGTAAGGCCCCCTGCCGAACCGCCAGGTGGACCTCGTCCGATCTGTCCGGGATTGGAATGCGCCGCCTTACTCCTCGAGTCCAAAATAGTGAGTCACCTTCGGCCGCGCGGGACCCCGGTGCAACTGCAACGCGACGGCCTCGAGTTCCTTGTCGTCCACCGTGGTTCTTTCATGCTGTCGCAAGTGCTCACCCCAGGAGTCGAGCCGGAACAATTCGAGGAATCTTTCGGGCTCCTGCGCGTCCTGGTAGAGCCGCCAGCGCATGGCCCCGTCGCGCAGGCGGCGTTCGCGGAGCTGGCGCATTACCAGGCGAAAGCGCTCGAAGTTTTCCCGGGATACA